>JBIILT010000039.1:0-9259 GCA_044338355.1 Aquirufa sp. | reverse complement strand
GCCCGTGGCCAAAGCTACAGCAAGCAAGATAACCACCCTTTAGCTATTCAGGATTATAACGAGGCAATTCGATTGAATCCTTTAGAAGGGACAGCGTATTTAAGCAGAGGGATTTCCAAAAACAAATTAGAAAACTACCGAGGTGCCATCACCGATTTCAATAAATCACTCGAATTATTACCCGATTACGCACCTACATTAGCCGTAAGAGCCGATTGCAAATCAAAGTTAGGCGACTACATAGGTAGTATTGAAGACTATAATAAAGCGATTGAAATCACCCCTAAGCGCACAAATTACCTTTCTGGACGCGCTTTTGCCAAGATGAAAATGGCAGATTTCAAAGGCGCTCTAACGGATTTCAATGAAGTATTAAAATTAAGTCCTGAGAAAGCAGACGAATGGTATTATTCAGGCCTCTGCAAAGTGCAGTTAGAAAATTACAGAGGTGAAAATGGGGAGAAAGGAGCATTAGAGGATTTCAATAAAGCCCTAGAATTAGATCCTGAAAAAATCGAAGCGATTTATGGGAGAGGTTTTGTGAAAGCGAAATTAGGTGACCAACGCGCCGCAATGGAGGATTTTACGAAAGCAATTGAGTTTGGAAATAATGAAAACGCCAAAATTCTATATACAGCCAAACTAGGTAAAATTCAACTGGATGAAATTCGGAACGGTTTAGTAGATCGTACCAAAATGAGCGATATGAGTGCTGGAAGAGCCGAGGTGTTTTTTCATAGAGGTTTAGCCAAAGCGAAATCTGGCGACCCTAAAAGTGCCATTGAGGATTATAACCGTGCCATTTCGTTCCTACCCACCTATGCAGATGCTTATTTCCAACGTGGAATCGCTAAATCAAGTCTAGGTGATCAACGCAACGCGATTCAAGATTGCAACAATGCCATCGAATTAAACAGCAAATTTGCCGAAGCCTATTTCATTCGCGGAATCATCAAACTTGCCTTGAATGACGCGTCGGGCTGCTTAGATTTAAGTAAAGCTGGCGAACTGGGTTATGCAGGAGCCTACAATGTGATCCGCGATTATTGCAACTAATAAAAAAGGCCTTATTTATTAATCAAATCGTAAGTGTTTGACCGATTCGCCTGAATTAGCTAATTCTTCTAAGGCGTCGATGCCAATTTGTAAATGTTTATTCACAAAATTGGCTGTGACATTCTTATCACTTGCATCCGTTTTAACCCCATCTGGAGTCATTGGATTATCAGAAACTAATAATAAAGCCCCGTGAGGAATTTTATTTTTAAAACCGACCGTAAATATCGTAGCGGTTTCCATATCAATTCCCATCGCCCGAATATCCGATAAATAGGTTTTAAATACTTCATCATGCTCCCAAACACGGCGATTAGTGGTATAAATCAAACCAGTCCAATAGTCCAATTCGTGCTTCTTAATCATCGAAGAAACTGCGCGCTGCAAGCGGAAAGAGGGTAATGCTGGCACTTCTTTAGGCATGTATTCATCCGACGTTCCCTCTCCACGTACCGCGGCAATGGGTAAAATCAAATCCCCTAGCGCTAAATTCTTCTTCAAACCACCGCATTTCCCTAGAAAAAGTACAGCTTTAGGACTAATGGCAGATAAAATATCCATCACAGTTGCCGCCATGGGTGAACCCATCCCAAAATTAATGATCGTTATATTATGTGCAGTAGCCGTCTGCATAGGACGATCCAGTCCTAGGATTTCAACACCAAATTTCTCAGCAAACATATCCACGTAATTCTTGAAATTAGTCAATAAAATATATTGACCAAATGCATCTGAATTCGTTCCCGTATACCGGGGCAACCAATTTTGAACAATTTCCTCTTTCGTTTTCATATTTATACGCTTGTTTGTGATGAATTAATAAAGCAAAAAGATTAATTTAGAGCTTATATTGATAAAGATGACAACATCTCCGGAACTAAACCTAGTTTTTCCTGCCTATTCTCACAAAGTAAAGAAAAATGAAGGAAAACTATATATTTTCGAAGAGATCTCTACTAAATATCGATTACTTACACCCGAAGAATGGGTCAGACAACATTGCATTAATTATTTAGTGAAACACTTAAACTACCCAGCCTCCTTATTTCAAATTGAAAGAGGAATGAAGGTGGACAAATTGAACAGACGAACAGATATCCGCATTTACAACACGCAGGGAGATGTTTTTATGTTAATTGAATGCAAAGCTCCGCAGGTGGAATTGAACTTAGAAACACTTCAACAAATTAGTCAATACCAAAAAACCCAGCAAGCGAATTATTTAGTTATTACCAATGGACTTCATTCTCACATTTTCAACAAATCATCCGAAATCCTAAGCGATTTCCCCTCCTATTCATGAAAAATATTCTACTTCTAACACTGACTTTAATAACCTTATCGACTACAGCGCAAAAAAGACCGGCACTAGTGGTAGGCATTGTCGTAGACCAAATGCGCTATGATTATTTGAACAAATTCTACGATCGATATTCCAATAATGGATTTAAACGCCTCATGAATGAAGGCTTAAATTGCACGGATAATCATTATAATTACGCACCTACGGTAACGGCAGCAGGACATGCTAGCGTGTACACAGGAACTGTTCCAGCGGTTCACGGCATTGTTGGTAACGAATGGATTGAAGTAGTTAACGGAAAAAAAATGTATTGTGTAAATGATAGCACCGTACAAACAGTGGGCAGCAAAAGCAAAGCTGGAATCATGTCTCCGAAGAATATGTTCACTTCCACGATCACGGATCAATTAAAAATGGCACAGAATTACAAATCTAAAACGGTCGCCATTGCCTTAAAAGACCGTGGGTCCATTTTACCAGGTGGTCATACTGCAGATGCAGCTTATTGGTATGATTCGGCTGATGGGTATTGGATTACCTCCTCTTTTTACATGAAAGAATTACCCACTTGGGTTCAAAAATTCAACTTAGAGGGGCGCCCTCAAAAGCTCGTTAGCCAAGGATGGAACACCCTTTACCCTATTTCTACGTATACGAGATCAGCAGAAGATGATAGCCCGTATGAAAGCAAATTACCAGGTGAAAAAACGCCGACCTTCCCTCACGAACTTAAAGGAGGAAATGCATTAGAGGTTATTCGCACAACTCCTTATGGAAATACGTTAACGAAAGATTTTGCTCTGAAAGCGATAGAAGAAGAGAAACTAGGCAAAAATGGCACGACCGATTTTTTAGCCATTAGCTTTTCATCACCTGACTATGTAGGACACTCTTTTGGACCCCAATCTATTGAATTAGAAGATACCTATTTGCGTTTAGATCAAGATATCGCGGAAATTTTAAGCTATTTAGATGCAAAACTAGGCAAGAATCAATACCTTGTTTTTTTAACAGCTGATCATGCGGTGGCAGAAATTCCTGCTTACATTCAAAGCAAGCGTATGCCGGGTGGCGTTTTTGATAATGGAAAAGCGATTAACGATGCGAAATCGGCTTTAAAACAAGCTTTTGGCGAGGTGGATATTATCACGGGGACGGATAATTACCAAATATACCTGAATCAGGCTAACCTAGCCAGATTACAGATTTCGAAGGAGGCAGTGGGAAAGGTTTTGGAAAAATCATTTAAAAATCAACCTGGTTTTGCTGAATTAGTGAACATGAGAGAAGCTGCTTCCAGCCCCATACCATCACTTTACCGCGAAATGATAACGAATGGCTACAATCAACACAGAAGTGGGGACTTTATGTATTTATTAAAGCCTCAATGGTTCTCATCTAACTACAAAACAGGAACGACACACAGTGCTCTTTATGCCTATGATAGCCACGTTCCGTTATTATTTTTTGGATGGAATGTAAAACCAGGCACTATCAATCAAAGAACACATATTAGTGATATTTCCAGCACCTTAGCTAATTGGTTAAAAATAAATGAACCCTCAGGGAGTATTGGTAAAGTAATTCAATAAAAATATGAAAATAGCTGTTGTAGGAACCGGATATGTAGGTTTAGTGACTGGAACTTGTTTTGCTGAAACAGGAAACCACGTTACCTGCGTAGATATCAATGAAGAGAAAGTAAAGCAAATGCAGGCAGGAATCATTCCTATCTATGAGCCTGGTTTAGAAGATTTGTTCAAAAGAAACACGGAAGAAGGGCGTCTGGATTTTACCACTTCTTTACAAGAGGGTATTGCTGGAGCAAAAGTCATTTTCCTAGCTCTCCCCACTCCTCCAGGGGCGGATGGTTCTGCCGACTTAAAATACATTTTGCAGGTGGCGGATGATTTAGGTCCACTCCTATCGGAATATGCAGTCATTATTGATAAAAGTACTGTTCCTGTAGGCACCTCCGAAAAAGTACATGCAGCCATTGCTAAGCAGGCGAAAGTGGATTTTGATGTCGTTTCCAATCCAGAATTCTTACGCGAAGGCGTAGCCGTTGAAGATTTTATGAAACCTGACCGTGTCGTTATAGGTACGCAATCAGAGCGTGCAAAAGACTTGATGTCACGCTTATATGCGCCATTAGTGCGCCAAGGCAATCCGATCATCTTTATGGATGAACGTTCAGCAGAATTAACTAAATACGCAGCAAATGCATTTTTAGCGACTAAAATAACCTTCATGAATGAGATCGCAAATCTTTGTGAACTTGTAGGCGCGAATGTGGATGAGGTGCGTAAAGGTATTGGTACTGATTCGCGCATCGGAAAACGTTTCCTGTTCGCTGGTATCGGCTACGGAGGTAGCTGCTTCCCAAAAGATGTACAAGCCCTAGCGAAAACTTCAGCAGAAAACGATTACGAGTTTAAAATCTTAGACTCAGTCATGAAAGTAAATGAGAATCAAAAAACGAAACTCATTCCTCACCTAGCGAAACATTTTAAAGGCGATTTAGCGGGGAAGAAAATTGCGATGTGGGGTTTGGCATTCAAACCTTATACCGATGATATTAGAGAGGCTCCCTCTTTATACAATATTGATGCATTACTCGAATTAGGCGCATCGGTTAGCGCCTATGATCCAGAGGCAATGAATCATGTTCGAAATCTTTTAGGGGATAAAATTACCTTCACAAAGAATCCTTACGAAGCTTTAGAAGGGGCAGATGCCTTACTAATCGTGACAGAGTGGCCACAATTTAGAACACCTGACTTCGATCGGATGGATAGTTTATTAAAGAACAAAGTCATTTTTGACGGAAGAAATTTATACGAATTAAGCCAAATGGCAGAATTAGGCTATACCTATTATTCCATCGGCCGTCAAACTATACACTAATATGAAAAGAGTTTTAATCACCGGCGGAGCTGGATTTTTAGGATCTCATTTATGTGATCGGTTTATCAAAGAAGGATACCACGTAATCGCGATGGACAATTTGATCACAGGCGATTTAAAGAACATCGAACACTTGTTCAAATTAGAACACTTCGAATTTTACCATAACGATGTATCAAAATTTATCCACGTACCGGGTGAACTGGATTACATCCTACATTTCGCATCACCAGCTTCTCCTATCGATTATTTAAAGATTCCGATCCAAACCTTAAAAGTAGGATCTCTTGGAATACATAATTGCCTAGGTTTAGCGCGCGTAAAAAATGCGCGTGTACTAATCGCTTCTACTTCAGAAGTATACGGAGATCCTAACGTACATCCGCAACCTGAGGAATACTGGGGAAATGTGAATCCAGTGGGACCTCGTGGAGTTTATGATGAGGCCAAACGTTTTCAAGAAGCCATGACCATGGCCTACCACACCTACCACGGCTTAGAAACACGCATCGTCCGCATCTTCAATACCTATGGTCCTCGCATGCGATTGAATGACGGCCGTGTATTGCCTGCCTTCATAGGACAAGCGTTGCGTGGAGAGGATTTAACGATGTTTGGTGATGGTTCTCAGACGCGTTCGTTCTGTTATGTAGATGATCTAGTAGAGGGCATTTATCGTCTCTTATTGAGCGATTATGCACAGCCAGTAAATATTGGAAATCCGGATGAGATTACGATCAAAGAATTTGGCGAGGAGATCATCAAATTAACAGGGACTTCACAGAAGCTTATTTCCCTTCCTTTGCCTACAGATGACCCCAAACAACGCAAACCAGACATTACTAAGGCTCGCAGCATACTAGGCTGGGAACCCAAGGTGAATCGCGCGGATGGTTTAAAGATTACCTACGAGTACTTCAAGTCGTTGAGTAAGGAGGATTTGTTTAGAATGGCGCATCACAAAAAGTTTTAATTTTATTTGTTCCAAATTTGTGCTGCGCAATAAATTTCGGAACAAACATAAATTAAAACTTCTAAGGAAAATTGTAATTAGGGTAGAAAATAGTGGCGCGCAATAATTTTCCGCCCTCGCTTTTTAAAACCTTCTAAGGAAAATTCAAATTACGATAGGCGTCAGTGCCGCGTAATAATTTTTCAACCTACAAAAAAATAATGTCAGAAAATATCAAATTAACTTCCTTTAGCCACGGCGCGGGTTGCGGTTGTAAAATATCACCACAGATTTTGGATCAAATCCTCAAATCTGATAAACCTAAGGCTTCTCATCCTCTTTTATTAGTTGGAAACGAGAGCCGAGATGATGCAGCTGTTTTTGACTGGCAAAATGGAGAGGCGGTTATTTCGACGACGGATTTCTTTATGCCGATTGTGGATGATCCTTTTGATTTTGGAAAAATTGCGGCGACAAATGCCATTTCGGATATTTATGCAATGGGCGGAAGTCCTATGATGGCCATTGCCATTCTAGGTTGGCCGATTGATAAGTTAGCCCCCGAAGTTGCGGCGCAAGTTTTAGAAGGTGGAAGAGCGGCTTGTGCGGAAGCTGGAATTCCATTAGCGGGAGGTCATTCGATTGATTCTCCTGAACCAATCTTTGGGCTTGCTGTGACTGGAAAAGTGCGAAAAGAACATTTAAAACAAAACGATACGGCTACAAAAGGCTGTATGCTTTATTTGACGAAGCCTTTAGGGGTGGGTATTTTATCTACAGGACAAAAACGAGGTATTGTCAGTCCTGCTGATTTAGCCCGCGCGGTGAAGCAGATGAGTACGTTAAATAGCTTTGGAGAAAAACTAGGTCCTCTAGCATATGTCAAGTCTCTAACAGATGTGACGGGTTTTGGATTATTCGGTCATTTAGTCGAAATGGCGGATGGGTCAGGATTAAGTGCTAAAATTGCCTTCGAAAACTTACCCTTGCTTCCTAATATTGATCACTATTTAGACCTCAACTGCTTCCCAGGTGGAACAGCACGTAATTTAGCGAGCTATGGTGAACGTTTGAGCGAGGAGATTTCTGAACGCCAGCGTTACATTGGAGCTGATCCACAGACATCTGGCGGATTATTAATCGCCGTGGAAGCGGAGCATACGGCTGAATTCGAAGCATTTGCGCTTGAGAATGGATTTGAATTAAGCCCGATTGGGGAATTAACAGAACGCAAAGAAAAAGCCATATACTTAGCCTAATGAAATTATTCTTTCGCGCACTAGGGGAAACAGGAACGCCGGTCATTATTCTTCATGGAATTTTTGGCACATCTGATAATTGGCTAGGTTTTGGAAAAGCCATTTCTGAAAATCACCGGGTTTTTTTAGTAGACCAAAGAAACCACGGACAATCACCCTGGGGCGACGAATTCAATTACGAGGTGATGGCTCAGGATTTATTGGAATTCATTCAGGAACATCAATTAGAAAACCCCATTTTGATTGGGCACAGTATGGGTGGTAAGGTGGTGATGCAATTCGATTTATTGCATCCGGGTATCGCCTCTCGTATTGTCATTGTAGACATTGCGCCTAAATTCTATCCGGTACACCACACACACATTTTGGAGGGATTAAACAGCCTAGATTTAAGCACACTTGAGAGTCGTCAAGCGGCAAATGAACATTTGAAACGCTTCGAAGAGAAAGAGGGCGTGCGTCAATTTCTACTAAAGAACCTTTATCGTAACGCGGATCAGCAATTTGCGTGGAGAATTAATCTGAAAGTGATAACGAAGAATATTGACGTGGTGGGACACGAATTACTCGTTCCTGCGGCATCAAATACGGAAACGCTTTTCATTAAAGGAGCTGATTCACATTATATACAACCGGAAGACGAACGATACATTGCCGAAATTTTCCCTAATTTTGAAGTTGTAGAGATTCCAGGTTCGGGCCATTGGGTGCAAGCGGACCAACCAGACTTGTTTCTACAGGCGATTCAACCGTTTTTATGAAAATTTACCTCATCCCCTGCCCGATTGCCGAAAATACTTCATCCGAAGTCCTACCCCCACAAATAGTAGCAGCACTACAGCAGACAACACATTTTTTAGTCGAAAACGTACGGACGGCTCGAAGATTCATTAGTGAATTGAAACTAGGGATTCAGATTGATAGCTTGATATTTGAGGTATTAGACAAAGATACTCAGCCAAAAACGGTCACTGATTTTTTCAAAAAGCATGCGGAAGTCGAATACATCGGCGTTATTTCGGAAGCTGGTTGTCCTGGAGTGGCGGATCCAGGTGCACTAGCGGTTTCCATTGCACAACAGCAAAACATCGAGGTTATTCCATTAGTAGGCCCCTCTTCTATCCTATTAGGCTTAATGGGATCTGGTTTTTCAGGCCAAAGCTTTGCTTTCATTGGCTATCTTCCTATCGACAAAGCCGCCCGTATTCACAAAATTGAACAACTAGACAGAGATGTGGCCAAATGGGGCCAAACACAAATTTTCATCGAAACTCCGTACCGGAATAATGCACTATTAGAAGATCTAATTACACAATGTACTCCAGATTCCTTAATTTGCATTGCCTGTGATGTAACTGGGCCCACCGGTTTTGTCCAAACAAAAAAAGCAAGCGTCTGGGCAAAAGCACAACCCGATTTGCACAAAAAACCTTGTATATTTCTTTTAGGTAAATAAATAACGTATGATTTTCCACCAAGCCTTCACCTTAAATCAATTCCGAGAAAATACCTATATCATTTGGGATTCACAGGGAATAGGTATAATTGTTGATCCAGGTTGCTACACTTTTGAGGAGCGTCAAACGCTAAAAAACTTCATTGAAGAAAAAAATATTACGTTAACGCATATCCTGAATACCCACGCGCATATCGATCATGTATTAGGCGTAGAGTATTTTAGACAAGAATATAAGATTCCATTCTACCTCCATCCGAAAGATGAACCCTTGCTAACAGATTCGGCGAATCGAGCACAAGTGTATGGTTTTCCTCATTATCAAG
>JBIILT010000073.1:0-6865 GCA_044338355.1 Aquirufa sp. | reverse complement strand
CCCTTTTTCTGTTCCAAAAAAGAGCCTGTATCCTGTATTTGACTGATTTAAAATAGGCGTATTGATAACGTATTCAAACTTCTTTTCCTGCGCAAAAACAGAAGCAGTTACAAAAATTAAAAAAAACAGTAAGTGGTTAAATCTCATGGATTAAAAATTAAAAAATTCTTTATTTGCTTCGCCCTACTTGTATAATTTAATTGATTGTACCAATTCGCCCAGGAATTAAAATCGGTTATTTGAGCTGCATTGATAGAGACATTCTCAGGATAAGAAACGAGTAATAAACCATTCTTTTCTCCCTGCTTTTGTTTGGTATTCACATTCCAATAGACTGATTTGTCTGGCAAGGAAATGGGTTGATTTACGCCCAACATATTACTTTGTTGTAAACTCTGTGGATAAAGCAGCGAATAATTTCCTTCCCCATCAATTAAAAATACCCAAAAATAAGCTGTTTTAGGAGAGGTAATTTTCATCGAAATGGGATCCCCATTCTTATAGCGAGAATCCACTCCATCCACTAATAAATTAATTCTGTCCTTAGGCTCTGCATCAAATTTCACGACAGAGACATTGACTTTTACACAGATATTAACTTCCCCAGTCGAACCTACAGATTGGTCAAATGAAATCACATTAAACTTCGAGATTTCACCCTTCAAATCAGCAAAGGTCGTTTCGTAATAATTATCCTTATCCGTCGTTGAACCTTTCTTTACATCAAAAAATTGATTCGACGTAATTAACTCACTGATCCCTGCTTCTTGCAAGGCCACAAGCTTCACATTAAAAATCGCCGCTTGGCGTGCTTCTTCTATCGTTTCGTTTGAATGTAAAACGGCACAAGCAGATAGGTCGTTTAACCTAACCTCTTTTTGAGAGATTAAATTAAACGACGCTAAAATGAAGGTAATAAATAAGGGGAGACTAGTTTTTTGTAGGAACATCCTTATCTAATAATGCTCTGAATTTATCGTAATCTAAATCCAAATTCTTTTTCTCAGAAGCAGACAATTTGTTCATAATTTGAGTTGCCGCAGCATCCTTATTGATAGAAAGCGCTAAATACGTATTGTATTGACCTGTTTTCTTATCAAATGCTAATGTTTGGCAAGCTACTTTAATGTCAGATAACATCTCATCTACTGTTTCTGAAGTAATGGATTCAAAACGTGACTTGAATTCTTCTCTGTTATTAACCGAACGAGAAACAGAGTAATCATCCGTTAACGAACGAATGTTCGAACGGATTAATGAAGCGATCTCTGTCTTTGCATTGATTAATGCCTTCTTTCTAGAGGTCACCTGGTCTAAGCTTACGCCCTTACCAGAAGCCATGTAATTTTTCTTTGAAGAAGTGTATTTGTCCTCAAAACAAGGCAATTCAACTTCTTTTTGACCTTTTGGCAACTTTGTTCCGCAGCTATTTAATAAAACAACTGATAATACCAGGAATGAGATTTTAGATACTAGTTTCATGATTATATTTTTTTTGTTAAAAATAATTTTTTTTAGCCAAAAATCAACTGATAATTTATCTAAAGGTTAAAATGTTAATAATCTGATCTTTACAATTTAACACCGCTAGATAATTAGGTGTTTTTCTTTAGGATATTTTGTAATATATTTCAAGTTGAATAATTCCCTTCACTACTTATGGTACGAAATTTACGTCTTTTGAAAAGTGTATTATCACTTCTGACCTGCATTATATTCTTACAGTTTTCTGCTGAAGCAAAAAAACGTACCCGTTATTTTGTCCACAACACAAAAATTTATGTGGAGACAACGGGTAATGATACGGGGTCAGAGGGTCTAATTTCAGCACCATTTCGCCGTATTCAATCAGCCTTAAACTACGCCATTAATGGAGATACGGTTTTTGTAAAGCCAGGAACTTACCTAGAGAATCTCGATATGGGTTCGAAGGCTGTTCATTTAATTTCTACCGCAGGGCCAGAATTAACTGTAATTGATGGAAATGCCACGGGAATGGGCTTAATTATCCGTTCGGGTTCCGCTTCTATTCAAGGTTTTTCTATCACGAATACCTCAGCACCCACTTACCAAATCAGATGGGTTTCTCCTTATGGCTTTCACACAGAAGGCACTGCCATTTTCTCAGGAGATCAAACCATAAGACCGACCATTAAAAATTGCAAAATCTATAATAACTTCATCGGTATTTATGGTAATGCGAATGTGGTTGATTGTAAAATCTATAATAACACCGTTGGATATTCTGGCTATTGGGTAAGCCCACAAATCAGTAAATCTTTTTTTTACGGCAATACACGCTCAGCGATTGAGATTTCAAATGCAAATAATACCACGATAACAAACTCGGTATTTTATAACAATGCCAAAGTTTTTGCCTTCAGAAGTGATTTAAATGCTTGGAGATTTAGGGTTCAAATTTTGAACACCACGATCGCGAACAATGCGAAAATCATGACAACTTCAGAAGGAAATACGACTTCCTTCCTGAATTCGATCATTTACAATAATACGGATCCGGTTTTAGGTTTTGGCCAACAATACGATTCCCTTATTGTTAAAAATACCATCTTAGAAAGAGGTGTAGAGGCAATTCCACTAGCCGCAAGAGCGAAAGCGAATGTGGATTTAACGACCTTGCAAAATGCAGATCCTAAATTTGTGGGCTCAGGCAATTACCAATTATTAAGCAACAGCCCGGCTATTGGGGCCGGTAGTGCTACCTTTACAAATACAGTTGATATCAATGGAAAATCTCGTCCTTTACCTGCGGGCACTAATCCTGATTTAGGTGCATTTGAATCTGATTTAGGAGTTCCATTCGATGTACCTGCGGACAGAACTATACCGGGTATTCAAATTGCAACCGGATCGCAACATACCTTATTATTACAAAAAGATGGCTCTTTGTGGGGCTGGGGATCTAACGGCATAGGTCAGTTAGGCGATGGAACGACTACGAATAAAACTTTGGCCACCCAAGTCGGAACCAGTAAAGATTGGAAATTCATTTCTTCAAAAGGTAATTCATCCCTAGGGATTAAAATAGACGGAAGTTTATGGGCTTGGGGGTCAAATAACAACGGAATTTTAGGCATTGGATCCACCTCTTTTCAACGAAGTCCTATTCAGGTAGGCTTAGATCGAAATTGGTCCAAAATATCGGTAGGTCCTAATCACGTGTTGGCCATTAAAACAGATGGCAGCTTGTGGGCTTGGGGCTACAATTATTATGGACAATTAGGAGATGAATCTTTTGTTACAAGATTCGCGCCCGTACAAATTGGAACAGCAAAAGATTGGGCAAATGTCTCAGCAGGTGGTATTCACTCCGTTGCTGTTAAAACAGATGGCACTTTATGGGCCTGGGGATATAACGCCCAAGGACAAGTAGGTGACGCAACAAATACAAATAGAAATGTACCTACAAAAGTGGGGGCTGAAACCAATTGGTTGCATGCGGATGCAGGAGGAAATCACACCTTGGCTATCAAGAAAGATGGTAGTATGTGGGCTTGGGGTTTCAACCTATTAGGGCAATTAGGGAACTATACCTACAATGACCGTAATACTCCAGGCCGCGTAGGCGATAGCTCAGACTGGAGACAAATTGTGGCAGGAACAGGGATTTCAATGGCCTTAAAATCCGATGGAACTATCTGGGTTTTTGGAACAAACAACTCCGGCTTATTAGGCGATGGGACATTAGTTGAAAAAAGAAATTACCCGGCTAAAATGGGTACTAAATCTGATTGGGAACGCGTTTCTGTCTTCGCTAATTTTGCCGTCGCTATTAACCGCGATGGGGTTATTTATTCCTGGGGAAGTAATAGTATTGGACAGCTAGGTACAGGAAAAGTAGAACAAAAAAATAGTTTTATTCAGGTAGGGACTGACCTAAATTGGAAAAGCATCGGAGCGGACGGAATTACGCCATTAGCCATCAAAACAGATAATTCGGTTTGGTCCTGGGGTTTAAATAGTTCTGGACAAATGGGAGATGGAAGCATGGTTAATAAAAACTTCCCCGTTCGAATTACTTCCATTTCTAATATTCAAACCTTCAGTCCCGCCGCCTCAAATCATGCTTTTGCCATAAAAACAGACGGAAGCCTGTGGGGATGGGGCGCCAATTTTGTTGGACAATTTGGAAATGGGACAACTGGACAGGCCATTCCCGTTCCCACTATGTTGGGAAGTAGCACGGATTGGAAATCGCTATCCACAGGATCATCCTCTACATATGCGATTAAAAACGACGGTAGTCTATGGGGTTGGGGAAATTATACTGTAAAATCGACGCTTAATGGAACAGTCCAAACATATACCTTTGTGAATTCAAATACCCCATTGAGGATAGGCACTGACACTAATTGGAAGCAAATATTCGCAGGGGGCAATTCAAACTATGGCATCAAAACGGATGGTAGCTTGTGGGCTTGGGGATATAATTTTAGCGGTCAACTAGGAGACAGTACTACCGTTACGAAAGAAAATCCAGTCAGAATTGGGAATTCGAATGACTGGAAATTTGTTGTAGCTGGAAGCAGTCATGCATTAGCGCTAAAAATGGATGGAACCTTATGGGCGTGGGGTAACAATTTCAATGGTCAATTAGGTACAGGAAATAATACCACTTTCAGTTACCCTGTAAAAATCTCTAACGATACCGATTGGAATATGATTTCAGCTCGTAGTGGGCATTCTGCTGCCATTAAAAATGATGGTACTTTATGGACTTGGGGCAACAATTTCAATGGTCAATTAGGCCACAATTCTGTTACAAACCTGAATGTCCCGACTAAAGTGGGAACAGACACTGATTGGAAATTTGTTTCGGTAGGAGGCTCTAATATTTTCGCTCTAAAATCAAACGGTAGCCTATGGGCAGCTGGAAATAATACTTTTGGTCAGTTAGGCAATAATGAAGGATTCTATACCTCCCCACAGAAAAATAAAGTCATTAATGCGAACTTATCTGCACCTAAGGTTGCTGGTGCGCAAACCTTCTGTCAAAGTGCAACGGTTTCAAATTTAGTGGCGACAGGAAGTCAAATTAAGTGGTATGCAGCCGCTTCTGGAGGGACTTCATTAGCGGGTACTACCGTTCTTGTAAATGGTACGACCTATTTTGCCACTCAAACACTAGACAGCTTAGAAAGTATTGGACGTGCAAGCGTCATCGCCTACATCAGTAATCCAGAACTTAATTCAACCGATTCGGTGATTGTCAGTGGCAAATCTGCTACCCTTTCGGTAGCAAATACCCTAACAAATCCTTCTTCTTACACGGTGGGAGCTGTCGGGCCTTCAGGGGGTGTAATTGTTTACGATCAAGGATCTGTCTTAAACGGGTGGCGTTATTTAGAGGCCTCTCCGTATGATAATGGGTCGGATAATGGTACTGGTTGCTACACGACACCTATTACCGGAACATCAGCAGCGATAGGATTCGGATTAGAGAATACGCTTAGATGGATTGCCGCGGGATGTAACGGTGATTTCATTTCTACAGCTAGAAACTTTACCCTTAGCGGATATAAGGACTGGTTTATTCCATCGAAAGGAGAAGTCAATTTGATGTACCAAAACCTAAAGTTGAATAACCTTGGTAATCTACAAAACCAGGCTTATTGGTCTTCGACACCTGGCGAATATGGTTCCTCAGGAATCAATGGTGGAGCATGGGTTCAAAACTTCAGCAATGGATCCACCTATCCGGAATACCGTGCAGGCTATCAGAATGCAGGTTTCTTGCGCTTAATGAGACGCTTTGGAAATGAAACAACTAATACGAAGTATAAATGGTCGACCGGAGATTCTACCTCGACCTTAACGGTTAGTCCTACACAAACCACGACCTATTGGGTAGACGTTACCACAAATGGCGTTACGTGTAGAAAATCGTATACACTTCGAGTAGAGAATACGCCTAAAGCCCCTACGGGAGTGGCTGCTCAAACAATTTGCTCAGACGGCAAATTGGGCAACCTAGTCGTAACGGGAACTGCCATTAAATGGTATGCAGCAGCAACGGGAGGAACTGCTTTAAATGATTCAACGAATACAGTTAATGGGACAACTTATTATGCCTCTCAAACGGTCAATGCTTTTGAAAGTACAAGCCGTCTGGCGGTTACCGTAAACCATGTGATTGGAACAATTCAAGCTTCCGCGACAGTCGTTAGTTCAGGTACTTCCGTCGCTCTAACGGCATCAGGAAATTCTGTTATGACCACTGAAAAAATAGCCCGCATTACACAAGCTGGCTGGGTATTAAAATCAAAATTCCGTGGACATAACTACTATTTATATCCTAACCGCATGAACTATTCGGCAGCAAAAACGCTAGCGGAGAGTTTTGGTGGATATTTATATTGCGTGAATAATCAGGCTGAAAATGATTCGGTGTCGAAGCCGATCGGCGATGCTCTCTCTTTTGGGGATGTTTGGTTAGGTTTATACCAAGACCGGACAGATCCTACTTATTCAGAGCCGGGTGGAGGCTGGAAATGGTTAGATGGCTCACCGTTGACATTTACAAGATGGGCAACACGTTCGATGGGATGGAGTGCTGACGAACCTAATGATGCAGGAAATGAAAATAATGCAAACATAGACTACGGTAACCTGTCTGATTACTGGAACGATGCCACAGAAAGTTGGAACGGCAGTGTCTTAATGGAGATCGATGATTTACCTACCTATGAGTGGTCTACAGGCGAAACGACAGCGACGATTAATCCTAGCCCTACGCAAACAACTACCTATTGGGTTAATATCAGACAAAATGGAGTGGTTTGTAGAAAATCGATTACCATTACCATCAATAATGTAGCTGCACCTGGTGGAAACGCGAATCAGA
>JBIILT010000038.1:0-9419 GCA_044338355.1 Aquirufa sp. | reverse complement strand
ACTGGGGTCCAGTTTCCAGTCGCTTGTCCTACGCTAAATATTTTTGCGGTTGGGGTATAAGTTATTGTTGGTAAGGTAGGATTTACTGTAATGTTAAATGTACATTCCGCGAATCCTGTGCCATTGGTTACGCGTATAGTTATAGGATAGGTTCCCACGACAGTAGGCGTTCCAGTAATTTGGCCTGTTGAATTATTAATAAATAATCCTGTAGGTAAAGCGGGCGTTACATTATAGGAATCAATTTGACCAGTTGTTGTGAATGTAAAGGACTGTATTGCTGTTCCGACAGTGTAAGTTTGATTTGGTGGACAAGTTACTGTTGGCGGAGGAATAACAACCGATAAATTGATCGAAACGGTTCTAGATGAAGTAGCATTAGTTGCCGTTACAATATAATTAGAAGCAGTAGATAGAGTTGATGGGATACCCGTAATTGCACCTGTGCTTGTGTTAAATGAAAGACCAGAAGGCAAAGCTGGCCCAATACTCCAAGACGTAATTACCCCACCATTCGTATTTGTAGGAACAATTGGAGTAATAGGTGAACTAGATTGATATAAAACAAAAGGTGTTCCTGGAGGATAAGCTGGATTAGGCTCTTTGTCTTTTACTTGAATTCTAAAGGTTGCATTAACTGATCCAGCTCTATTAGAAGTGCTAATTGTATAAGTTGCATCTGCAGCTATTGTGGTGGCGCTTCCTCCTATTTGACCTGTGGATGTATTCAATGTTAAGCCAGCCGGTAAAGCAGGTGTAACGCTCCAGGAACCAGTAACAGACCCACCTGTATTTGTAGGAGGGATGGTTTTATTTACTCCTATAGTAAATACTTCTGGTGCGCTGCTGGTATATGGATACGTGATATTTGGTAATACTGGTAATATCTCCAAAGAAATAGTAGCCGTATTCGATTGATTGCCGCTATACGTTCCAGTAACAATATAATTAGTTCTAATAGGAGCCTCTGTAGGTGTACCTGTAATAATACCTGTCGTAGGATTTAAACTTAGCCCTGCGGGTAAATTAGGAGATACAGAGAAGTTTGAAAAGGCACTTGCCGTTGTTCCGGCAGGGGAGAAGGTTGGACTAATAGTTATTACTTGGTTTTCGGTTCCTGTATAAGGGCCGAAAGGGTATTGGAAGGTGGGTGGAACGGAGGTAACCGCTAAAGTAATGGTTGTAGAAACCGAACCGGTACTATTTGTGGCTGTAACAACATAGCTGGCGGAAGGGGCCAAAGCTGTTGGAGTTCCGGTTATAATACCTGAATTTGAACCAATGGCTAATCCTGCAGGAAGTGTGGGTGTGATCGAAATATTAACTGGAGTACCAGTAATAGTTGGTATCCAGTTGTTGATTGCCTGATTTATGACAAAAGACTGTGAAGTAGTCGGGGCATAGGTAATCGTTGGAAGCGGTGCTTTAACCTCAAAGCTGATAGTGGTGGTAATTGTTCCACCATTATTTGTCGCAGAAACTGTTACAGGGGTAAAACCTTGAACAGTGGAAGGTGTACCCCTAATTTCTCCAGTAGAACTTATGATAAATAGACCATTAGGAAGTGTTGAGGAACTGTAGGTAATGTTAGAACCAGTAATTGTGGGTCTAGCAATTACAGCATCTACTCCTTGGATTAAACTTACATTTGGAGGAGAATAAGTAAATGGGGGACTAGGAGCAGCCTCATTTAAAATAGCAATACTAACTGTGCTTGTGCTTGTTCCTGCTGTATTTGTGGCAGAAACAGTATAGTTGCTAGTGATAGTATTTCCAAAAGGGAAACCAAAAAATTCACCATTAGATGTATTTAATGAAACACCATCTGGAAGTGCTCCACCTGAAGTGATGGCATATGATGTGGGAGTTCCTCCTGTGTTTATTGGAGATGGTCTTGGTGAAATGTTTTCGTATTTCCTAAACTGTAAATTGCTAGGATTATAGGTAAAAATCGGTGCGACAGGATTACAAGTAATGCTAATAGTTACGGCAGTTTGACCATAGGTATTAGAACCTATAATCTGGTAATTTCCCGAGCTGGGGGCAGCTGGCGTGCCTGTTATTGCCCCTGTTGCCGTATTAAAATTCAGGCCAATAGGTAGGCTTGGACTTATGGAAAAGGTAATTCCTGTACCTTCTGTAATTGTAGGAATGATGGGTGTAATGAGTGATTTTTCATTGATTATAAATGGCGTCGCATATGAAAAGGCAGCTCTTCTATCATCAATAACTCTTAGTTTAAATACTCTTGACGCCGGTGTTCCTCCTGAAATCGTATAATCTACATAGCCCTGTGTAGTTGATGGAGTTCCAGACAACGCCCCAGTTGTTGGATCCAGACTTAAACCTGCAGGTAGAGATGGTGTAATTGTTTGCCCTGAGCTTGATCCAGCAGGAAATACAGCTGAATTTGCTCTGCCCACGTAAAACGTAATAGAATCGTTAACAGCCACCACCTTGTTCGCCTCCAAACGATTAGAAGAAACTAATTCACGGGTAGTCTTGAACGCTGCTTGAGATACAATAGAACTCAAAACGAGGGCAAACAGTAGGGCAAATTTTTTCATCTTAAAAAAGAACAGAGGGCATTTCGGCCAATTTATAATAGTAAAAATCTAGTAAAAGTATTTTTAATAAATGAAATAATCAAAAAAACTTATTTAAAGGTTATAACATATTATAACATAGTTCATATAGACTATTAATACGCGTCAGAATGAGCGATAAGGGATAGAAAAATTGATAAAAATCAGGATAGCTACAAAATTGTAAAATAATAATTTAAATAGTTAGCTATCTATTTAATTATTAAGCATTCCTTTGGTGACCCAAGCTTTGATCTGATTGATTTCGCAGGCACCTAGTTTTGAGGTACTCGATGGCATGGGTTTGTAACCCGCGGCATGAGTAATTGATCCTATAAGTCGACCATTTGTTGCATAGACTTTTACTGCGGCATAAGTGGATAAATCAATGCCTGCGGATGGACTTGCTGCACTGTGGCATCCCACACAATAGGTTTTTAGAACGGGCGAAACGGATGTGCTAAAGGTTACATTGACTGTGTCACAAGTTGCGGTATTAGAGCAAGAATTATTTTTCGCTCCTTGTTGGATCCATTTTAAAACGAGTCCTTTGTTCGCTGAACTAAATTCAGTTGCAGGAGCAGGCGGCATTCGATCTTCACTGTTCGCGAAAAGGCATTTATAAAGATCACTTGAAGTAGGGGAGGATACTTTTACCTCGCGCACGATGTTCGTATAATCGGTTAGGATAACACCTTCTTCATGGCTGATCGCATCATGACAGCCACTCATCGCGCAATTTGAGGTGATGAGTGGAAGTACGGATTGTTGAAAGTAAACGGTATCTGGACTGCAGTTAACGGTGGGAGTGGAAGGTACTTCAGGAACCGAAGGCACAGTAGGAACAACCACGGTCGCTGGGGCTAAAGGGGTATTTTTATCATTTAAACACGAAAAAATGAGTAACAGTACCGCTAGGACCCAGAGATTTTTCATTTTTTGCTATAATTGATTTTGCTAGAAACCTTGATCACCTCAGCGATTTTCGCAAAAACAATTTTAGGGATGTCCACTTTGTAATCGACTAATTTCACATCAAACACGCATGTTAGTGCTAGACTAGTGCCAGTCGAAACAATGCTTCCTTTTAATTCAACAGGGCGAGTCACTCCGTGAATAGTGGCAGATCCGGAGGCTGTGATAGGATAGGTGCCGGCTACGTTTAAGTCGACAGTTTCCTTAATTTTTCCTTTGAAGGTAGCAGATGGGAATTTTTCGCTTTCTAAATAATTCTCATTAAAGTGCTCTTGCATTAATTTATTGGGGAATACGAAACTGGTGATGCGCATTTGGACAGCTACTTCGTTTGTAGCTGTATTGATAATACTGCTAACAGATTTGTTAACCGCATCGATGTCAGTCATTGGCGTTTTCGAAAAAAAGGAAACCTCGCCGGTTGTGGTCGTGAATAATTGCGCTTTGGATTGGAATCCAATAAAAAGGAGGGCTAAAAGGAAGATTTTTTTCATTTTTTCTTGGGTTCTAAACTGAAAGTTCGGGCTACGTTAAAGCCATAAAAGATGTCACCAGCGCCCCAGGTTCCTAGCGTTTGGCCTATAAAATGTTTCTCCGTCATACCTCTCGAATTCGTCATGTGTAATTGAAACACGTGGCCGCCCGTTTCGATATCAACACCTAGAGAAAATGAATCTTGGTAGGGATAGGCTGTACCAGCACTTTCTTCATAATCCTCTTTATCGACGATATTCTTATAATATTCAGCCGAAACACTGAAGCGATTGGTGAG
Source organism: Aquirufa sp. (assembly GCA_044338355.1). Lineage (GTDB taxonomy): Bacteria > Bacteroidota > Bacteroidia > Cytophagales > Spirosomataceae > Aquirufa. Next base: position 5,087 of record JBIILT010000038.1, on the reverse strand, counting down.
TTTATAACGCCCACCTAAGCCCATCGAGAGCATCGTATTCTCTAGATAAATCGATTCTGACTTGTTATTATGTAGCACGGTAGGCATGAGTTGCAAGGAAAGTTTATCCGAAAATTTCCGAGCGATAAGTAGTTGACTAAAATACGATTGACGTTGCAAGTTATTCTCGTAGCGCATCACATTTCCACTCGAAGTCGTATAGCCCGTAGGCATCGTGTTCGTCGTCATGCCTCCGTACAAAGTAGCGGTAACTGGCATCTTATTCGATTGCGCGACTACCTTATACTTTGCGTAGAAATCGTACGTTTTTTCGATGGTGGAACGACCCATTCCTAGTAGGAGTTGATCTGTTAAGGAATACTCGAGGCCTAAACGAATTTTGGCCTCATCTAGACCAAAAAAATTGTCAATAAATCCTGAATTCACAGAGCCGAAGCGGTGTGAAATCCAGAAATTCAAGTGCTGTTTAGCGAGGGTCTCGACGGTTTGGCCATTAATTAATCGCGATCCTTTAAAAGTCGCCTGCGTAAAGGTTGTTTTCTTCGCATCCTCTTTTTCAAGCATGGCTAAAAGATCATCCTGGGCAAAAAGTGGGGTGCACGCAAAAAGTAGAAATAAGATTTTTTTCATTAGGAGTAGATTCTAAGGCTGGTCCCTGTTAATGCTGTTTTATAGGCTTGAATACCTCTGCTACCATTTGCGTTAGTTCCTACACCCGTGGTAGAAAAAGTGGCACCATGCTGTGTGCAATAAAATCCACCGTTACTAAAAATGACATTAGGTTTGTTTTCGTGGGAACAAACTTGAGTAACCGCAGCAAAGTCAGTAGAAGAAATGCGTGCGATGACGATTCCATTTGCAATGACGTAATTTCCGGTAGTATTTAATTTACTGTTGGTGGCCGTTGTTAGATCTAAGGAAAAATCCACATTGCTAGACGGTGTTACCGATTCGTTTTTGCAGGAACTTAGGCTAGAAACTCCGCAATAAACGGCTAAAAGAGAGGCCCCTTTAAAGCCTAATGATTTTAAGAATTCGAGGCGTTTGATTTTGTTTTCCATGAGTACTCCGGGTTAATTTTCGAAATTTATACAATATAACGGGTTAAATTACTGATTGTTATCAGGAGTAGGCTTAAATAGATAAAATGAGGTTTAAATCTATTTGGTTATATTTGAAGATAATTTAAAACAAATGCTAGAAAATTTTCTCCTTAGGTACGCGCTTAATTTGCTGTTCACGTTCATTGTGGTGCGTTTCATATATTATCCGAAATACCGAAACAACGACTTCGTTTTTACCTTTTTCTTATTTAATACGATTCTTTTCGTGCTTTGTTATCTATTAGCAGAGGCGGATTTGAAGTTTGGTTTTGCCTTCGGATTGTTTGCCTTATTTTCCATGTTTCGCTACCGGACGGTCACGGTTCCGATCGGTGAAATGGGTTATTTTTTCTTAGTGGTGACGCTCGGAATTATTAATTCCTTAGCCTCATTAGTGAATCTGGAGATGCTTTTGGTGGCGAATTCGGTATTGGTGGCCATGACCTTTTTATTAGGCAGAACTTTGTCGCTGACCCATGAGAATTTCCAAACCTTGAACTACGAAAATCTCGGATTGATTAAACCTGCTGAACGGGCAGAATTATTGAAGGATTTGTCGGAGCGCACGGGCTATCCCATTCATAAAGTCCAGATCGTAAAAGTAGATTACCAGCGTGGTATTGCGCAATTAAGGGTGTATTATTTTTCCAAAGAAAATGAGTCCGCTCCACTCGATGTAGATGCATAAAATCCTCTTTTTTTTAGTGCCCTTTTCGCTTACGGCGCAAGTCGATTCTACGCGCACATTAAAGGAGGTAAAAGTCGAAGGAATTCGTTCTGAATTGTCCACTGACCCTTCGAAAAAAGTGTACCAAGTGGGGGCTAACTTGACAAATTTAGGAGGCAATCTGTTTGACATTTTAAGTAATATTCCCTCCATTTATGTCACGAGTGACGGTCATATCACCTACCGTGGAAACCAAAATTTAACCCTATTTTTTGATGGTTTGCCGGCTGGTATTGTCAGTTCATCCCGCGCAAATGCGTTGAGCCTTTATCCGGCAGATCAAATAGATCGTATTGAAATTCTGTCGAATCCCGGTGCAAAATACACGGCAGAGGGAAGTTCTGGGATATTGAATATTGTATTGAAAAAAGGGACAAAATCAGAATCTCTTCGGATTAATTCGAATGTAGGAACGAACGATAAATATGCGCTTTCCGCCACCTATGCTAAAGGAGTGAAGAAGTGGACTCATTTAATTGATCTTAACTTACGCCAAAACACGAGAAATAATTACCAGTCCTTGTACCGGGAAAATCAAAGTAGATTTGGCTATTCTCAAATCACCCAAAACACAGATGAAATCAACCGAGATTACAATCAATCCCTTCGTCTAAACTCCATTTATACGCTCAGCAAAGACCGCAGTATAGGCTTGTCATTTATCGGTCGACTTTCGAGGGATCATAATTCAGAAACTCGCTACAATAAAAGTGAATTTGTAAGTACAGCTGATCGCCTATATGCCCGGGAGGCAGATAAGAAAGGGAGTGATTATGGCTTCGATTTAAATCTGTTTTACAACCCGAGTGCGAACGGAAAAATAGATTTTTTGTGGATTAGAAATCAAGGGTCAGACGCGAATCAATTTTATCAGCATTATTTCTATGAGAATTTTGAAACCCCTAACCCAAACATTCCAGAGCGTTTTGAGCGGTCTGCGGCTTCTAGCCAAAACTCCACTCTCTTACTCCAGGGCGACTGGACTAAAACGATTTCGCCTCGCCTGAAATTAGACTACGGCTTTCGATTTAATTCGCGGATTTTCTCCAATGACTTTCGCTATGAAAGATTAAAAGAGGAACTATATGAACGTGATTTGGCCAGATCTAATGGATTCGACTACCAAGAGCACGTGCAAGCCGCCTACCTCTCCCAAGCCTATAAAAGTGCAAAATGGAATGTGGATGCTGGACTGAGGTTAGAGGCTACGGAAATAGCCGGTGGAGTGAAGCAAAACTACATGAATTTGTTTCCCTCTTTGTCCATACTGCATCTTGTTTCTTCTACAGAATCACTTTCTTTTGGGCTTTCTACCCGCATTACCCGGCCTAGTTATAAATCCTTAAATCCATTTATCTCTTTTGCAGATCCGCTGAATTTAAACTCAGGAAATCCTAATTTAAGGCCAGAAAGAACACTTTTGTTAGAATTATCTCACAATAAAGATTTTAAATCGCTGTCCATATCGAACACGCTATTTTACCGGGATATTACAGGATTAGTTGGGAGGGTGAGGACATTTTTGGGAGGGGATACCACCTTGACTCGCTATGAAAATATCTCCAAATCCCGTGCCTGGGGCTTCGAGAATATATCCACTTGGTCCATCACGAAGAACTATAAAGTCACTTTAAATTCGTCCGTTTTTCAAACGGATTTAGAAGGCTTAATAAACAACACGGAAGTGTCTTTGAATCGCTGGAGTTGGAATACACGTTTGAATCAACAATTCAAATGGAACAAGCAGTGGTCCGCTCAAATTTCTGGGATATTTCAATCTGAGCAAATTAATCCTTTTGGCATCATTCAACCCTTTTATACGGTGGATGTGGGGGTCAAAAAAGATTTTGGAAAACTCTCCATTAATGCACGCGTAAATGATATTTTTGATACCCAAAAAACGATTTACGACTCGCGTCCCTTCGGTCTAATCAGTGACATTGAGCGCAAAAAGGAAACCCGCATTTTCTTTATCGGCTTCACTTACAAGCTTGAAACCAAAAAGATGAAAGAAGCTCGGGAGAGGAGGAGGGTGAACGAAGAGGAAATAGAATTAGATGATTTTTAATCATCTAATTCTATTTCTTCTTCGAGATTAGAGATTATAGAGTATAGAGAAGAGATGTTCGACGTACTCCTAGAGAGTTTTTTTAAATGTAAATCACAAAATTATTGCGCAGCACAATTTTAGATTTACAATTAAAAAGACGAGTTATTTACTCTTGACTCTGGACTTCTCCGCATCTAACCCCGTAGCTCTCTCCCTTGCCCCTTTAATAGCCATATTACCAAAACGATACGAGAAATTCAAGCGCACCACTCGCGAATCTTGACGCGGGCGAACAGCGATATCCAGATCACCGTATTTGATAAATACATCCGGGTTAGAGGTATATAGAATATCCTGGGCATTCAATCGAATCACTCCACGTTTTTTCAATACCGTTTTTTGGATTCCAAGATTGAGCGACCCTCCAGCCCCGAAAATATAGGCACTTTCCAAACCTCCGGAGAAATAATTTCCACCGATTTCGAAGCGGTATTCCTTCGGTAACGTAAAGATGTGGTTTGTATTAAAATAAAATTGATTGTTAGAAGGATTCAGGTTCGCATTTTCGACTTTCCCCACTAATTCATTGCGATTGAAATAGATGTCTGTGTTGCTAGTCCACCATTTAGCGATAGGAATAGGTAAAGAAAAACCAAGACTATAATTCGTTCGCTCAGCCATATTAGCCGTTGTCTGGTAGGATTTTCTGGCCTCCGTGTCTTGTTTTAGGATTTCAGTGATCACATTAGTGGTATGACTGTAGCCCAAAATAGTACTGAATGCCCCCATAAAGGTGTGGCTGAATTCTACCGAGTTAGTTAACTGAGGAGTTAACATCGGATTACCCACTTTATACGTATAATTATCTAAAAAGAACACAAAAGGATTCAAATCTCCATAGCTTGGGCGATCGATTCGACGTGAAAAGTTCAAGCTAAGGCTATGGTTTTTGGAAAGATCATATTGAAAAAAGGCACTCGGAAATAATTGGGCATAATCGCGGTGGAATGTCGAGTCTATCGAGTTCGACGTGTACGCTTGAGACAAGCCATCTGCTACAGTCCACTCCCCACGCAATCCGATTTGGTAACTGAATTTACCAATGGCGCGTTCTGTGTTCAGGTAGGCCGCGTGAATCTGTTCTTCATAGACGAAGTGATTGCTTTGGCCAGTTAAAAAAGTAAAGACAGGTGCCCCATCGTTTTTG
>JBIILT010000275.1:0-2502 GCA_044338355.1 Aquirufa sp. | reverse complement strand
AAGTCTTGAAGACCCACACGTGGATCAATCCACTCTTTAATAATTTTTTCAGGGCTGTGTTCCGCCACTTCTTCGATATCCATCCCACCTTCAGTACTTGCCATGATTACATTGCAAGCCTTGGCGCGGTCTAATAAAATAGATAAATAGTATTCTTTCGGCTCCGAATCACCTGGATAGTATACATCCTCAGAGATCAAAACCTTGTTAACTTTCTTTCCTTCAGGACCAGTTTGGTGCGTAATTAATTGCATTCCCAAAATTTGAGAAACGCGCTCTTTTACTTCATCTAAATTTTTAGCTAGTTTAACACCGCCCCCTTTTCCACGGCCTCCCGCATGAATTTGCGCTTTAACAACAAACCATCCTGTACCAGTTTGAGCCTTTAATTGCTCTGCGGCAGAAATAGCGAGGTCCAATGAGTCAACGACAATTCCTTCTTGAATGCGCACTCCATAACCTTTTAAGATTTCTTTCGCTTGATATTCGTGAATATTCATTTAGTAAAATTTTAATTTCGTGAAATTACTATTTATTTGCGTAAATATTAAATAACAAGTCATTCATTCAAACATTCTAAAAAAAAGACAAAAAAATGTTAGAATTAAAAAATATTTCCAAAAGTTACGGAACTCAATTAATTCTAGACAATATCTCTTTGCAAGTAAAGGAGTCTGAAATGGTGAGTATTTTAGGACCTTCAGGATCTGGTAAAAGTACCCTACTCCAAATCATGGGCTTATTGATGAGAGCAGATTCTGGCCAAATTTACTTGGACGGTATTGACTATGCGTCTCTCACAGAGAAAGATCAATCTATATTTCGAAATCAAAAACTAGGTTTCGTTTTTCAATTTCATAACTTATTGGGTGAATTTAGCTGCGAAGAAAACATCAAATTCCCTCTATTTATAAAAGGTGAAAATTTAAATGAAGCAGATCTTGAATTGTTTGACAAGATTGTCCAAACCTTAGGTATTCAGCCCATTTTGAAAAAATTACCTTCACAAATATCAGGTGGAGAGCAACAACGCGTTGCAGTCGCAAGAGCCTTAATTAATCGTCCCACCCTCTTATTAGCAGATGAACCAACAGGTAATTTAGATAATAAGAATGCGGAAACTCTATATGAATTGTTTGTCGAGTTAAAAGCCGTTTGGCAGCAACGTATTATTATGGTAACGCACAATGAAAAACTAACCACGCATTCAGATCAGGTTATTTATCTAAATTCCGGTAGAATCGAATAGAATTACTGCCAAAATGTCATAAATTTGCAATCTAAATTTCATTGATTGTAAAATGCAAGATTTAAAAGTACTGACAAAGGAAGAGAAAGACGGTTTAGATATTCCGAGAATTTCGGAGGATCAAATGGCAGAGAACTCTTTTGGAAAAAAGGTCTACATCGAAAGTTATGGCTGTCAAATGAATTTTGCAGACTCTGAAGTCGTAACTTCCATCCTTCAAAAAAACGGATATGTTACTACATCAAATGTCAAAGAAGCTCACACTATTCTATTAAATACCTGTGCCATTCGAGAGAATGCAGAACACAAAATACGACATCGCTTACAAGTTTTCACTCATTTGAAAGCCAAGAATCCAGCCTTAACCATAGGAATTTTAGGTTGTATGGCTGAACGCCTGAAGACAAAGCTGATAGATGAGGAAAAGATTGTTGATTTAGTAGCGGGTCCTGATGCTTATCGTGATTTACCTGCCTTATTAGAGGAGGTTTCAGATGGCCAAAAAGCAATCAACGTATTTCTTTCCCGTGAAGAAACCTACGGGAACATCGAGCCTGTTCGTCTAAATTCAAATGGGGTTACTGCCATGGTTAGCATCATGCGTGGATGTGACAATATGTGCACATTCTGCGTTGTTCCCTACACCAGAGGCCGTGAAAGATCACGTGATTTACCCTCTATCATCGCAGAATGCGAAAAATTAGTCGCGCAAGGCTACCGAGAGGTCACCCTATTAGGCCAAAACGTGGATTCATATAAATGGACTTCAGAAAATGGACAGTTGGTCAACTTTGCGCAATTATTAGAAGCAGTGGCATTAGTAAGTCCATTATTACGCGTTCGTTTCTCCACTTCACATCCAAAAGATATCACCGATGAGGTGTTATACACGATGAAGAAGTACGACAATATTTGCAAAAACATTCACCTTCCAGCGCAAAGCGGAAGCAACAGGATATTAGAACTAATGAATCGTTCCTATACCCGTGAATGGTATTTAGATAGAATCAAGTCAATTCGTGACATTCTAGGTGAAGAATGTGGGATTTCACAGGATATGATTGCAGGATTTTGTACTGAAACAGAAGAAGATCATCAAGGTACTTTATCCTTATTATCTGAAGTTCAATATGACTTTGGCTATATGTTCGCCTATTCTGAACGCCCTGGAACACCAGCAGAGAAGAAATTTACTGACGATGTTCCAGAGGAGTTAAAAATGCGTCGCCTGCAAGAAATTATTGATTTACAGC
>JBIILT010000037.1:0-9610 GCA_044338355.1 Aquirufa sp. | reverse complement strand
GATGATCAAGCGGAGAACATCCAAACAGTAGGCCAAGCTATTACTTATTTGGAAGAGAACGCAAAGTAATCGAAGCAACCATAAAAATTATGTCAATTGGTAACAAGTAATCAGGTGGATTTTTCCATGCGATTTCTCTAACTAATTGACATTTTTTGTTTAAAGGAGTCTCATAAATACGAATAATATGGAGTTAAAACGAGTAGTTGTCACGGGCTTAGGCGCCCTAACACCCATCGGGAATACCGTTAGTGAATATTGGAATGGATTGAAGAACGGTGTGAGCGGTTGTGGTCCTATCACGAAATTCGATGCGGAAAAATTCAAAACTCGTTTTGCTTGTGAATTAAAGAACTTCAAGGTAGAAGATTTTATCAATGCGAAAGAAGCTCGCAAAATGGATCCATTCACACAATACGCCGTTGTAGCCTCCGATGAGGCGATTGCTGATGCGAATTTTGACATGGAAACCATCAATAAAAATAAAGTAGGCGTTATCTGGGGATCAGGTATCGGTGGTTTAAAGACTTTTGAGGACGAAATGATTTATTTCGGACAAGGAGACGGAACCCCGAAAATCAATCCATTCTTCATCCCTAAGATGATTGCAGATTCCTCTTCAGGCCAAATCTCTATCCGTAACGGATTCCGTGGTCCTAACTACGTAACCGTTTCGGCTTGTTCATCAGCTAACAACGCGATCATTGATGCATTCAACTACATTCGTACCGGACGTATAAACGTGTGTGTTACGGGTGGTTCTGAAGCTCCAGTGACCATCGCTTCAGTGGGTGGTTTCACCGCCATGCATGCGATGTCCACACGTAACGACGATCCAGCTACGGCGTCTCGCCCTTATGATGTAGACCGTGACGGTTTCGTCGTAGGTGAGGGTGCTGGTGCCTTAATTTTAGAAGAATACGAACACGCGAAAGCGCGTGGCGCGAAAATATATGCTGAATTAATCGGTGGAGGTTTCTCATCAGATGCACACCACATTACGGCTCCACACCCAGAAGGATTGGGCGCCTTATTATCGATGAATGACGCACTAGAAGATGCGAACATGAAGCCAGAAGAAGTAGATTATGTGAATACACATGGAACGTCTACTCCGATCGGTGATCCACAAGAAATTAAAGCCATCGTAGATTGTTTTGGTGAGCATGCCTACAAAATAGCGATCTCTTCGACGAAGTCGATGACGGGTCACTTGTTAGGTGGTGCAGGTGCGGTAGAGGCGGTTGCGTCTGTATTAGCGATTCAGCACCAATTTGTCCCTCCTACGATTAACGTATTTAACCGCGATCCTGAAATCGATCAACGCATCGACTTGACAGAAAATGTGGGTAAAGCACGTAAGATTGACGTTGCCATGAGTAACGGATTTGGTTTTGGAGGTCATAACGCAACGGTAATTTTCAGAAAAATCTAAGAAAAATATGGCCGTAAAATCTCTCCTAAACTGGTTAGATCCGATTCGACTGGACGAACGAGAGAAATTCTTAAAGAAATCGGTTACACATTTAATAGGAGCTAGTCCGAGCAATTTAACTTTATATCGACTAGCCTTTTTACACGCTTCCGCTTCGAAGGAGAGTGTGGCAGAAAACTACAAAGAGTCGAATGAACGCCTCGAATTCCTGGGCGATTCCGTTCTAGGGATGATTACTGCTACGTATTTGTTCCAAAAATTCCCTTTCAAAGACGAAGGTTTTCTCACAGAGATACGTTCTCGTATGGTCAGTCGCGAATCGCTTAACGTGATCGGTCGTAAATTAGGCTTAGAAGAGGTAATCGAATTCGAAGCACAACGTAAATCTTCATTGGCTCGAACGTCCATGTACGGAGATGCTTTGGAAGCCTTTATTGGAGCTGTTTATCTAGACAAAGGCTTTTCCTTCACCCAAAACTTCATCATCAAAAAGATCCTAACGCAATATTTTGATCTTGAAGCCGTTGTTCAAAACAATCCGAACTTCAAGTCGATGTTAATTGAATGGGCCCAAAAAGAAGGCAAAAAGGTGTCTTTTGAGCTGGATCAAGAAGGCGAACACCATAACCGTGAATTTACGGCTTTGGTCATCTTAGACGGCGAAAAAATCTCAGAAGGTAAAGGCTATTCGAAGAAAAAAGCAGAACAAACAGCCGCTAGAATGGCTTGTGAACAATTAGAAATTAAATCATAACATGGCTACACCGAATATTTTCTCGCAATACTGGAATGATTCCTCTGAATCGATCACATTTCAAGAGGTACTAGCATGGGAAATTCCGACCCCTATCATTGAAACCATTCAAGCTGAGCTTTTAGCTCAACTAAACTCTTCTCGGACGGTTGAAGTTTTCCCTAATTTCTTTTGGGCAAACCCCCGATTTGAAGAAAAGTGGGCAGGAATTGCTCAAACTTTATTGTATCAAGTATCCTTCCCTGAGTTCATTTGGGTATCTTGGATTCAAAGCCTTTCTGCACCTATAGTAGATGTTGCTCAGCCTAGTTTTGCAGATCTTTTGAATTCGTATGAGGCGCCGGATGCACCGGTAATGGATGCTGTTGACGCACCGGTTCATGAAGAACCAATCGCACAAACGCCTGTTTCACCCGAATACCCCGCTGCTGAAACGCCAGCGGAACCCTTCGATTTATTAAATACCGAGGTATATTTCGAAGCACCTGAAAGCTTAGAAGACTCGACAGAGGAAGAGTTTACACGTTTAAAGGACCTTTTGAGTGGTTCTTCTGATTCCTTAAAATCAAAAGTTGAGGCTCAAATGACCCAACGGATAGCTGATACTATTCCGCTGCACCAACGCATCAAATTCATTCAAGAAATTTTTCAAGGGGATGTTGCCCAATTAGAGTCACTCATCCAATACATAGATGAAGAAGCGGAAGCAGAGACTTGGATGCAAGCCTTGTTATCCCGCTACGAGGCCTATCGTCAAGCGGAGAACGAAGCCATCTGGGATGAACTACACCAAATCATCGAACGAAAGTTCAACTAACTGATTTTCATTATCAGTTTTAATCGGCCTTTATAGGCCATTAGAAGGTAATTTCGAGGAAAATTACTCCCTTGAAAACGATCCTATTTTTGCTTGCCTCTTTTGCCTGTTTTGCCCAAATCTCCACCCAAGAAGAGGAAGAAAAGCAAACTAGTTTCGACTACTACCTCGCAAATCCGCTACATATCAACCTAGTTTCAGAGGCCGAACTACAATCCTCTCTCCTATTTAGTACGGAACAGATCGCGGCCTTTCTATCCTTTCGAAAACAACTAGGCTCCTTTCATTCTATTTTAGAGTTACAAACCATTCCTGGATGGGATATAGAATTCCTGAGCAGAATTCAAGACTTTCTACTTTGTAATCCTGTCCAATCTAGCTGGTGGAAACCTAACTTATCGACCCATCAGGTCCTATTTAAAACGGATTGGACAGTAGAAGAGAAAAAAGGATTTACAGAGCCCGATTTACGTAGTAAAATACGCTATGTAGGAGATCGATTGAATCAAACTTTGCGATACCGCGGACAATTAAATACGAATCTTAGAATTGGATTTTTAGTACAAAAGGACGCAGGTGAAAAAGAACTGACCGACTTTAGTAGTGGATTTTTAGAATTTAAGTCAACAGGAACCGTAGAAAAAATAATTCTAGGCGACTTCATCAATCAATGGGGACAAGGGCTCATGCAATCGGGTGGATTCTCTTTAGGCAAGAGCTTTGAAAGCATTAAAGCTACCCAAAAGTTTAACCTAGGTGGACTAGCCTATAGTTCAAGCGTGGAATATGGCTATTATCGCGGAATCAACACTACTCTAAAACTTACCGAATTCCTCAGAATACAAGCATTTGTCTCCTATCGAAACTTAGATGCGACCACAGGAGTTGATTCGCTAGGAAATAAATACCTGCGTTCCAGAGTTGAAGGTGGATTTCATCGAACTACCTCGGAAATCAGCCACAAAGACGCGATGCAAGAAAAGACCGCGGGCGCAAACTTTACCTATTCTCCACGAAGTATTCCACTCGTCCTGCAGTTGAATGGGGTTTATACGCTTTGGTCCTTGCCTAAACCCATCGGGACCGGCTATAAGCAACCCGAATGGTCCGGAAATGAATTAAAGAATTATTCACTCAGCTTCCAATATCCTCTTAAGAACATTCGCATGGTGGGAGAACTTGCTTATTCTGGCCAAAGGCAATTTTCCATCCTTCAATCTGGAGCCACATCGCTTTCGAAAAAAGTGGATGTCTCCTATTTATTCAGGCACTATTCAGCCGGCTATTTTAGCCCAAAATCGAATGGCCTTTCCGAGAATTCCGAAAATCTCAACGAAATGGGCCTATTCCTGGGCCTAGGTTATCAAATAAACAAACGAATGAAGCTGAGTTCCTATGTGGATTATTTTCGCTTCCCAGGGCCTAAATACCAAGTTCTAGCAGCGAATACCTCAGGCTGGGAGGTGTTGAGCCGTTTACAATGGGAAAAAAGACATCACGCCCGTGGTTTCCTTCAAGGAAAATGGACGCAAAAAGAAGCTACAGATCTTGTACAAATCAGCCTTGACGGTCATTACAACGCGATTAAATCCTGGGATTTTCACGTACGCTTGATGGCCTCTAAATTAGGGGATGAGATTGGTTATTTACTTTTGCAGGATGTTAAATGGGATCAGGGCAAATGGAATGTACAGGGACGTTTCGCCTATATGAACACTCCGAGTTACGATACGAGAAATTATGCCTATGAACCAGGTGTGCCCTACTCTTTCCTTCTTCCTGCCTACGCAGGTAAAGCCATCAAAACAACGCTAGTGATGGCATATCAATGGAAAAGAGAAATTCAAATAGCCGCAAAATGGGCTAGAATTACCTACTATGACAGAACGGAAGTTGGATCTGGTTTAGATTTAATTGAAGGCAATACAAAAACAGATATCACCCTCCAAATCAGCTATAAGATGCATTAAACAATCGCCTCCCGAACGCGCAATAACTTCTCAAGTAGACCTTCTAATTGATCCAATGGCAACATATTCGCACCATCAGATTTAGCCACTGCAGGATTTGGATGAGTTTCGATGAAAATTCCATCAGCCCCTACAGCGATAGCAGCCTTAGCGATGGTTTCGATCAGTGCAGGTTGTCCACCCGTTACACCTGTTGTTTGGTTAGGGCGCTGCAGGGAGTGCGTGCAATCCATGATGACTGGAACATTTATGGCTGACATCTCTGGAAGATTGCGGTAATCTACCACCAAGTCGCCATAACCAAAGGAATTACCCCGATCCGTCAAATAAACAACCGCTTCCGGATTTTCGTGCAACACTTTTTCAACCGCGAAGCGCATGGAAGCGCCAGACATGAACTGGCCTTTTTTGATATTAACAGCCTTGCCTGTTTGAGCAGCAGCCGCTAGTAAATCAGTTTGACGGCAAAGGAAAGCAGGGATTTGCAAGACATCAACATAAGCTGCTGCCATGGCCGCTTCCGCACTTTCGTGAATATCAGTTACCGTAGGCAAGGAATAATGTTTTCCCACCGCTTGTAGAATTTCTAAGGCTTTGATATCACCAATACCGGTAAATGAATCGATTTTTGTCCGATTAGCTTTTCGATAAGACCCTTTGAAAATATAGGGGATACCCATAGCCTTCGTGAGGCCATCAATCTTTTCGGCAATCTCAAAAGCTAAATCGTTGCTCTCAATCGCACAAGATCCTGCCATCAAAAAGAAGGGGCCTTTGCCTAAATTCGCTAAAGTGGGTAATGTCATGTTATAAAATATTTACCTCGGTCTCTAAAGAAACGCCGAAAGTGTCTTTAATCGATTGCTTAATTTCTTCAGATAGGGCCAAAATCTCCCCGCCTGTCGCCTCACCATAATTCACTAAAACGAGTGCCTGCTTCGCATGCACACCCGCATCCCCTCTTCGAAATCCTTTCCAACCCGCCTTCTCAATAAACCAACCGGCCGGAAACTTGACGTCCGTACTGCCCTCCACTGGATAATGAGGAATGCCAGAATTCTCCGAAATTAAGCGAACAGCCTCAGTAGCAGAAACTGTAGGATTCTTGAAAAAACTACCTGAATTGCCAATGTCTTTCGGATCCGGTAATTTACTTTTTCGAATCGCTATGACTGCATCTGCCACCTCCCGAATGGAAGGCTGAGTAATTCCTTTCGCAGCTAAAACATCCTGAATCGCTCCATAAGACGTTTTAACCGAAGGCTTCTTGGATAATTTAAATGTCACAGAGCTAATTAGGTACTGCCCTTTCCCTGCGCGCTTAAAGAAACTTTCGCGGTAGCCAAAAGCACAAGCTTTGGCATCAAACACCTCCATTTCCAAAGTCTGCAGATTCAACGCCTCTAAATACTCAAATGTATCTTTGATTTCAACACCATATGCACCAATATTCTGCATGGGAGCCGCACCCACCGTGCCCGGAATTAAGGATAAATTCTCTAATCCAGACCAACCTTTATCGACAGAATACTGAACCAATTCATCCCAAACCACCCCAGCACCCGATTTCAACCACACAAAATCTCCATCCTCTTTCAAGACCGAAATACCAGGAATGGAAATTTTAACAACTAATGCTTCTTGCGGCTTAGTCAACAACACATTGCTACCTCCGCCTAAAAACAGGTGAGGCAAATTCGAAAAATCACCTTTCTTACGCAGCGAAAGGTATTCTTCCACCGAACTAATCTCTACGAATTGACGAGCTTCCGCCTCAATCCCAAACGTATTATACCCACGTAGAGAAAACATATTAAAATAATTTAGTAGACAAAAACTCCTCTAAAGAAGGTACGCCTGAGTGATGAAAGGACTCTGAATTCCCCTCCCAAATCTTCTTTCCCTCCTTTAAGAAAATAATTGATTCACCCATTCGCATGACCGAATTCATATCATGCGATATGACCACCGTAGTCATTTTGTATTCTTGGGTAATTTCTTGAATCAAATAATCAATCTTCACCGCAGTCAATGGGTCTAAACCTGAATTAGGCTCATCGCAGAACAAATACTTCGGATTCATCACAATGGCTCGGGCGATCCCAACCCGCTTTTTCATCCCACCAGAAATCTCCGATGGCATCAGTAGCGCCGCATTTTCTAATCCTACCCGCTGCAAACAAAGCATCGCTTGGTCGTTTTTTTCTTCTAGGGTTTGGGAAGTAAGGGTATCTAAGGGAAAACGGACATTTTCCAGAACAGATTTGGAATCAAAAAGGGCCCCTCCTTGGAATAAGACGCCCATTTCACGGCGAATTTCTTTCACAACATCTTGATGAGCCGTCAAAAAATCACGTCCATCATACAGCACTTTTCCCTGTTCAGGTACTAAAATCCCGATCATGCATTTAAGCAGGACAGATTTCCCCGTTCCACTACCCCCGATCACCATATTCGTCTTTCCTTGTTGGAAATTCGCACTAATGTCATCGAGCACTACACGACCTTTAAAAGATTTAGATAAACCCTTGATTTCAATCATATTCAAAATTAGGGATTATTGAATACTTTATGATAAATTTGATGACATTTAAATCAAAAAACTATGTTTTTCATCTTCCTAGGTATTTTGCTGTTTGTTGGCGCAAACACGATTAGCCCGAATTTAGTATTCTACAAATACGCCAAAACATTGAAAGTAGTGGGAGCGGTTTTTGCCATTATTGGTCTAACCAGTTCAGCAGTTGTGCAAGTAGACGCAGGTGAAGTGGGTGTACAAAGCATCTTTGGTAAAGTCCAATCTTCTACGTTAAATAGTGGATTAAATTTTGTCAATCCTTTAGCCAAAGTAATCGTTTTCGATGCGAAAACACAAAATTACACGATGTCAGGTGTACATGATGAGGGTGACAAAGCCGGCGACGATGCTATCCGTGTATTAACTTCCGATGGATTAGAAGTTATTGTGGACTTAACCGTTCTTTACCGAATCATTCCTTCGGAAGCGCCCCGCGTACTTCGTGAAATAGGAGAAAACTACAAAGACAAGGTGGTTCGCCCCATAACACGTACGATGATACGAGACAATGCGGTCTATTATGACGCTGTAGGACTTTATTCCCTGAAACGCAACGAATTCCAACAACGCATTTACTCTGATATTGAAAAGAACTTTAAGAAAAGAGGACTAGTTTTAGAGCAATTATTAATCCGTAACATCAACCTTCCTACCTCAGTAAAGACTACTATTGAGTCGAAAATCAATGCGGAACAAGATGCACAAAAGATGCAGTTCGTTTTACAGAAAGAGAAGCAAGAAGCGGAGAGAAAGCGCGTAGAAGCGCAGGGTATTGCAGACTACCAGAAGATTTTATCGACTGGTCTAAGCGACAAGCAATTGCAGTATGAGTCGATTATTGCCCAAAAAGAATTAGCTAAATCCCCTAACGCGAAAGTGATCATTATGGGGGGCAAAAACACTCCCATTATTCTAGGGAATCAATAAAAAATAGGCGCGCGATTCTAGCGAATCGCGTGCCCCATTTTATCTCTTTTCGTTGCTAAATATTTCTTGTTGTGTGGATTAGCTGGAATTTCGATGGCAATCGAATCCACAATTTCTAATCCATAACCCATTAGGCCGGCTCTTTTCTTCGGGTTATTTGAAATCAAGCGAATCTTATGAACACCTAAATCACGTAAGATTTGAGCACCTACGCCATAGTCACGCTCATCCATTGCAAAGCCTAACTCTAAATTCGCTTCCACCGTATCACGGCCTTGCTCTTGCAGTTTATAGGCTTTCAATTTATTGATTAGACCGATTCCGCGGCCTTCTTGGAACATATATAAAATCACACCTTTCCCCTCTTTCTCCACCATCTCCATGGCAGCGTGCAATTGCTCTCCGCAATCACAGCGACATGAACCAAAAATATCCCCTGTCACACAAGAGCTATGAACGCGAACCATCACTGGTTCGTCTTTTTCCCAACTCCCCTTAATTAATGCTAAATGGGTATCTCCCGTATTAATTTGCTTAAAAGCGACTAATTCGAAGGAACCCCATTCGGTGGGCATATTCACTCCAATTTCTCTTTTGATGAGGGATTCTTTAGCCAAACGGTATTCGATCAAATCCTTAATCGTCACTAATTTCAAGTCAAACTTGTCCGCAATCAATCGCAAATCTGGCAAACGAGCCATGCTGCCATCCTCATTTAATACCTCAATTAATACACCTGAAGGTTTAAAACCCGCTAAACGAGCGAAATCCATCGAAGCTTCGGTGTGGCCTGTGCGGCGCAATACGCCTTCAGTACGTGATTTTAAGGGAAAAATATGACCCGGTCTACCTAAATCAGCCGGTTGAGTGGCTGGATCTACTAATGCTTGTATCGTTTTTGAGCGATCTTGAGCAGAAATACCTGTGGTACAACCGTTGCCCAAAAGATCAACTGAAACCGTAAACGGCGTCTCATGAGAAGTAGTATTCTGATTCACCATCATCTCTAAACCTAAGGCCTGGCAACGCTCATCCGTTAAAGACACACACATCAAACCGCGCGCCTCCTTAATCATAAAATTGACTATTTCAGGTGTGATCGCTTCTGAGGCGCAAATCATATCGCCCT
>JBIILT010000036.1:0-9620 GCA_044338355.1 Aquirufa sp. | reverse complement strand
GTTTAGTGCAAGATGGGCGTATTCACCCTGCACGTATTGAGGAGGTTGTGAACAAGACGCGTAAGAACATTGATGACGAGATCATTGAAATCGGTGAGAAAACGGTCATCGACTTAGATATTCACGGCTTACACCCAGAATTAATTAAGATGATCGGTCGCATGCGTTTCCGTTCTTCTTATGGCCAAAACCTGTTGCAGCACTCTCGTGAAGTAGCGAAACTTTGCGCAACGATGGCTGCTGAATTAGGATTAAATGCGAAGCTTGCGAAACGTGCGGGTCTATTGCACGATATTGGTAAGGTTTGGCATGAAGAACCTGAACTTCCTCACGCTTTACTAGGAATGGAATTAGCTCAGAAATACAAAGAGCATCCTGAAGTTTGTAATGCCATCGGAGCTCACCACGATGAGTGCGAAATGACTTCCATGATTTCTCCAATTATCCAAGTGTGTGATGCGATCTCTGGATCTCGTCCAGGCGCACGTCGCGAGATGATGGAATCTTACATGAAGCGTTTACGTGATTTAGAGGCTTTAGCTACTTCATTCGATGGAGTTCAAAAGTGTTACGCGATCCAAGCGGGTCGTGAGCTTCGTATCATGGTCGATTCAGAGAATGTGAGTGATGAAAAGGCTTCGAACTTATCGTTTGACATTTCTCAAAAAATCGAAAAAGAGATGCAATATCCGGGTCAAATCAAAGTAACGGTGATTCGCGAAATGCGCGCCGTAAACTTTGCAAAATAGGATCGAAATCGAGTACATTTATGGCGCCACCCTTCGGTTGGCGCCATTTTTTTTACATTACAATGCTGGAAATAAAATCTCCCCAAACCGACGCCGACTGGAAAGCCTATTACGCCTTGCGCTTTAACGTGTTAAGAGAACCTTGGAATCAACCTCTTGGCTCTGAGGTTTTGGCCGATGAAGATCAAGCCATTCACGCGATCGCTGTCGCGGGTGAACAAGTTTTAGGCGTAGCTCGCATGCACGAGTCAGCCGCTAAACAAGGTCAAGTACGTTGTGTAGCCATTGCTACAGCTACTCAAGGTAAGGGAATCGGCAAAGCCATTATGGCCTACTTGGAAGAGAAAGCAGTGCAAAAAGGCTGGACAGAAATCGTCTTAGAGGCGAGGGAAAATGCGGTGCCTTTTTACCATGCGATTGGGTATTCGATTGTAGAGGAATCCTATCTGTTGTTTGGGGAAATCCAACATTACCGCATGAAAAAAGCGCTAAACCTTCCGGAATAGCGCCTCTACATTTAGTATTTTCTATTAGTGCGTATGCTCTAAACCTTGAGCGCTAGGAATCTGGTTGAATTCAATTCCTGGCTTACGCGCATCTTTGAAAGCTGCCTTCGGTTTGATGCTTAAGATTTGGAATAATTCCTGATCCGATTTTGTATCCGGATTAGGCGTTGTTAATAACACATCACCAGAAAAGATCGAATTCGCTCCTGCCATGAAGCAGAAAGCTTGGCCCTCATAGTTTAATTCTAAACGTCCAGCTGATAAGCGAACTGCTGATTTAGGCATCATGATTCTAGCTGTCGCAATTACGCGAACTAGGTCCCAAACCGAGGCCGTCTTTTGATTCTCAAAAGGCGTTCCCTCTACAGGTACTAAGTTGTTTACCGGAACTGATTCAGGATGCTCTGGTAAGTTAGCCAGCGTTAAAAGCATTCCGATGCGATCTCCCGCACTTTCGCCCATTCCGATGATACCACCAGAACAAACAGATAAATTCGCCTTACGTACGTTTCCTAAGGTCTCTAAACGATCATCGTAGGTGCGCGTCGAAATAACATCTTCGTAGTATTCCTCACTGGTATCAATATTGTGATTATAGGCGTATAAACCAGCCTCCTTTAACTTCTGTGCTTGCTCTTCGGATAACATGCCTAAAGTACAGCAAACCTCCATACCTAGGGAGTTCACTCCTTTCACCATGTCTAGTACCCGGTCAAAGTCTTTGTTATCACGCACCTCGCGCCAGGCAGCTCCCATACAAAAACGAGAACTTCCACTATCTTTTGCACGGTTAGCAGCTTGAATCACCTCCTCATAAGGTAGTAATTTCTGTACCTTCACATTTGTGTGGTAACGTGCTGCTTGAGAGCAATAAGAACAATCCTCTGGGCAACCACCCGTCTTAATCGAAAGAAGGGTGGAGATTTGTACCTCATTCGGGTCAAAATTCTCGCGGTGCACTGTTGCAGCCTGATAAACCAAATCCAAAAAGGGCTGGTTGTATATTTTTTCTACCTCTTCACGAGTCCAATTATTACGTACCATATAAGCTTTAATTTCTATTCAAATTCCATTAAATAAGGCATCATCGCTAAGAAGCCTTCTCTTTTTTTCCAACGGTTCACCTCTAAAACAGACGACGCCCAAGGAATATTCTTTGCAAGTAAACGCTCAGAAAGCGAAGATTCAGACGTTGCTGAACTAAGTAATTCATCTACAAACGATTTAGCCTTCGGATAAACCGCCACTTTATAAGCACCTGGCTTTAATTTCGCTTTCGATGCTGCGATTTCAATGGCCTTGTCTAATCCTCCTAACTCATCCACTAAACCAATTTGCTTTGCTTGTGCACCGGTCCAAACTCGACCACCTGCTAACGATTGCAAGCGCTGTAGAGTCATCTTACGACCTGCCGCTGCTTTCGTTGTAAATGATAAATAGCCTTTGTTTACCGAATTTTGAACGACTGATTTTTGGAAATCAGTTAAGGCGCCAGCCGAGTTCATAAAGTTAGAATTGGCATGTGTATCTACGTGATCTTGCGTAATGCCCAGCGTATTTTTCAAGAAATTATCTACGTTAAACCAGGCCGCAAAAATACCAATCGAACCGGTGATAGTCGTAGGCTGAGCTACAATAACATCCGTCCCCATCGCCATATAATACCCACCTGAAGCAGCATAATTCGACATCGATGAGATAATTGGCTTTACTTTCTTCGTTAACTCAATCTCGCGCCACATGATATCTGAAGCCAGAGAAGAACCTCCTGGAGAATCAATTCTAAGCACAATCGCCTTCACTGATTTACTTTCACGCAACTTTTTCAATTCCTTCACAAAATCATCTGAACCAATATTTCCTTCACTTGCTCTGGTTCCAGAAATCTCTCCTTCCGCCACTAAAACCGCAATGCGATCCTTTCCTTCCACTTCATCAATTGGATTTTTGGACTTCAAATAGTTATTCAAAGAAACATACTTCACTTTTTCCTTCTCACCAGAAGCCTTCTTCATTAAAGCCTCAAATTCATCCCAATAACCTTGCGTAATCATCCCTAATTTCTCAGCCGAAGATGGCTCAAACGCTTGAAGACTATCCGCAATTTGATCTAATTTACGCACCGGGATATTTTTACTTCGGGCTATTTTATCAAAAATATAGGTATTAATGGATTGCAAAAATGACGAGGTCTGCGCCTTGCTTTCTTCGCTCATATCTTCGCGAATGAAGGGCTCTACCGCTGACTTGTATGTTCCAACGCGGAATACTAATGGTTCGATGTCTAGTTTGTCCAAAGCCTTCTTGTAGAAAGTATATTGAACGCTAATTCCATTAAAATCTAATAAACCATTGGGATTCAAATAGGTCTTATCTGCGACGGAAGAGATATAATATCCTTTTTCAGTATACGAATTTGCATAGGCATAGACGAATTTACCTGACTTTTGGAACTTCTGAATCGCCTCCCGAATCTCCGATAATTGAGCATATCCAGCCATTGGAAAACTAGCATCTAAGTAAATCCCCTTTATTTTAGGGTCTACTTTTGCGCGCTCTAAAGCGGACAACAATTGAATTAAACCCACATTTTCGGTAGGAGCAAAATAAACATCCGTCAATGCCGAAAAGGGATTATCCTCCGTCGATGCATTTTCTACAATCGGACGATTCAAATCCAGTCTTAAAACGGAATTATCTTTCAAATCATATACCTCATCCGAACTACCAATAGCGGCACCTACGCCAGCTAGAAGCAATAAAGACACGATTGCAAATAAGAAAAGACCAAAAACAGTCGCTAATGAATACTTGACAAATTGCCACATAGTATTATTTTTTATAAGTTTCTAACCAAAGTTTTTACGGTAATCCTCTCGCGCTTGGCGAATCACTTCATAAGCCACTTCGCGACCATAAATATCGTCAATATCAACCGAATTTGAAGATGTTTCTCCTGGCAACATTTTGTAGGTCCAAAAATAATGCCTCAAACGCTCCACAATGTCCTTAGGTGCATCGGAAATATCTTTCCATTTACCATAAATCGGATCATCTTTCAACACCGCAATAATTTTATCATCCGCCTCACCCTTGTCTATCATGCGGATACCACCTATGGGTATCGCTTGACATAAAATATCTCCATGCGTGATTGCACGCTCTGAAAGCACTAAAATATCCAATGGATCTCCATCCCCTCTTTCGATGTCCTTGCCAGAGTACTTGCGAGCTAGCTCAGCAATACCATCAGAACAATACGTTTGTGGTAAAAAGCCATAAAGGGCAGGTACAATATTAGAAAATTTCTGCGGGCGATCGATTTTCAAATAGCCCGTTTGCTTGTCTATCTCATACTTAACTGTATCCGTAGGAACAATTTCAATAAATGCAGTCACTAATTCAGGCATTTGGTCCCCAATCTGTACACCATGCCAAGGATGTGCCTTAAAGAAGTTTCTATTCATAATCTGTTTATTAAATCGCACTTAGGTTAAAAATCCGTGCAAATTACGAAAAACAAAGGATAAATTCTGCTAAATTTGTTGTTTGCATTGCTCTATTAGACATGATCTATCCAATTATTCCCTACGGGGATCCCGTTTTACGAAAAGTAGCATCTCCTATTGAAATAGGCAGTTTGGATTTAATCAAACTATCGGAAGATATGTTTGAGACCATGTACGCTGCCAGTGGAGTAGGTTTAGCTGCGCCGCAGATCGGCATGGACATTCGCTTGTTTGTAGTGGATGGCCGTCCAATGAACGAGGGTGAAAAAGACGAGGATGTAGATCAATCATTAGTTGGATTTAAGAAAGTGTTTGTCAATCCGAGCATTTTAGAAGAGACAGGCGACGAATGGGGATTCGAGGAAGGATGCCTTTCCATCCCAGGAATTCGCGGCGAAGTATATCGCCCAGAATACGTTAAGATTCATTATTGGACAGAGCAAGGCGAAGAAAGAACGGATTTATTTGAAAGTTTAGCTGCTCGAATTATCCAACATGAATACGATCATATCGAAGGCATCTTGTTCACGGATCATTTGAATCCGGTGAAAAAGCGCCTCATCAAAAATAAGTTAAGTGATATCACGCGAGGAAAAGTTTCCGTGGATTACAAAATGAAGCTTACTCGTTAATTAGACAGATGAAAATTTCCCTTAATTGGTTACGTGATTTTATTGATATATCGAAGCTTCCCTCATTAGGCAGCCCAGAAGAACTAGACGTTTTATTGACAAATACTGGACTTGAAGTGGAAGGCATTGAGCCGCACGATAAGATTCCAGGTGGATTGAAAGGATTTGTAATAGGTGAAGTGTTGACCTGCGAAAAATTCGAAGTAAAGGAGAAAACCTTAAGTCTGACTACCGTAGATGCTGGTTTGGATGAAATTTTAACCATCGTTTGTGGAGCTGCGAATGTAGCAGCAGGCCAAAAAGTAATCGTCGCCATCCCTGGCACCCAATTATACGACAAAGAGGGCAAAGAATTATTCAAAATCGAGAAGCGCAAGGTCTATGGACAGCCTTCCGAGGGAATGATTTGTGCTGAAGATGAAATCGGAATTGGAACTTCGCATGATGGCATTTTAGTTTTAGATACTCAAGCACCTAACGGAACTCCAGCAGCCTCCTTTTTTGACATTGCAGGTGATTTAGTTTTGGAGATTGGATTAACGCCAAACCGCGCGGACGCCGCCTCTCACTGGGGTGTGGCTCGCGATATCAGAGCGGTAACAGGTCTTCCTATTCAATTACCCTCACCTGCCTTAGTGATTGAAAGCAATGCTCACCCGATTCAGGTAGAAATTAAAGATAATGGTTGCGATCGTTTCTGCGGAATTACCATCGATGTTATTCAAGTAGCGCCTTCACCGGCTTGGTTGCAAGAGCGTTTAGCTGCGATCGGATTACGTCCGATCAATAACGTAGTCGATATCACTAATTTCATTTGCCACGGACTAGGCCAGCCTATGCACGCCTATGATTGGCACGAGATCAAAGGTGGTAAATTAATTGTAGATAGCTTACCTGCGGGCACATTATTCAAAACCTTAGACGGCGTAGAACGCAAGTTAACGGGTGAAGAATTAATGATCTGCGACGCTTCCGGAGCTATTGGATTAGCCGGTGTCATGGGGGGAGAACATTCTAGTATTAAAGATTCTACGTCGCGCGTTTTCCTAGAAGTAGCCCACTTTAAGCCAGAACGTATTCGGAAGGCGAGCCAAACACATGGCCTTAAAACGGATGCGTCTTTCCGTTTCGAGCGCGGTACCGATATTCAAGCGAAATTATTCGCTTTAGAATACGCAGCCCAATTAATTCAAGAATTAGCCGGCGGTAAAATTACCTCTGAGCCTATTGATTATTACCCTACGCCCGTCTCTTTAGTTAAAATCCCCGTGAACGTTCAACGTGTTCAAAAATACATCGGTGTTGAATTAGCGGCGGAACGAATTAAAGAAATTTTGACGCTTTTGGATTTCAAAATTGAGGCTGAAAAAGGCGATGATTTCACAGCCATTGCACCCGCCTACCGCGTAGATGTCACAAGAGAGGCGGATATCATCGAAGAGATTTTACGTATACATGGTTTAGATAACATTCCTTTATCGGATCATTTAAGTGCGAATTTCATATCGGAGTTTCCTTTGTTAGACAAAGAGCGCGTTCAGTTAAATATCTCACAGATTTTGACGGCCAAAGGTTTCCAAGAAATCATCACCAATTCACTGACGAAAGCCGATGCTCATGCAGCGATTGCAAAAGATTTACAATTCGAAACGGTAGAGATCTTGAATCGCCTTTCAGAGGACTTAGGTGTCATGAGACAGCACATGTCTTTCGCAGGTTTAGAGGTGCTAGCACATAACATTAACCGCCGCCAAAAAGAGCTGAAAGTCTTCGAATTTGGCAAAACCTACCATAAAAAAGGAGCTAAATACATCGAAAAAAAGCATTTAGCCTTATTTACCACCGGATTGTGGTCAGGAGAGTCTTGGTCTAGCGCTCCCACGAAAACCGCGCTTCACCACCTGTATCAAGTAAGTATCGAGCTCATGCGTTCTTTAGGTGTGACTCAATTCGAGACAGATACCATCGAAAATTCAAGTGTGTTTGCCTTCGGATTACGCATTTCCATTAACAAGAAAGCTTGCCTTGAAGTAGGAATGATTCATCCCAATTTAGCCAACAAATGGGACGTCAAACAAGAGGTATTCTTCGCAGATTTCGACTGGGATTATTGGGTGAAGCAAGAGAAAGCAGACTTCGTGTACCAGGAGATTTCAAAATTCCCCGAGGTTCGCCGTGACTTATCGTTAGTAATTGACAAGACTGTTAGCTACCAAGCCATCCGTAAGCTAGCCGAGCAATACGAGAAGAGTTTACTGAAAAACGTTTCGATTTTCGATGTCTACGAGGGTAAAAACTTAGGCGAAGGCAAGAAGGCGTATTCTGTGAGCTTTACACTACAGGATGAGGCTCAAACCTTAACCGATAAGGTGATTGAGTCTACGATGGATCGCTTAATGAAAGGATTCGAAAAGGAAATAGGAGCGATAATTAGAAAATAATTAGCGCTTTAACATACCGCCTAAATTAGGCATCTTCATCTTTCCGTCCTGAACCTTGTTCATCATCTTCATCATTTTGCGCATGTCCTCGAATTGCTTCAACAGGTTATTCACCTCTTGAATCGACGTTCCTGATCCTGCCACAATACGATTCTTGCGGGATGGATTCAAAATATCTGGATTTTGACGCTCCTTAGCGGTCATGGAATTGATGATCGCTTCAATCGGCTTGAAGGAATCATTAGAGATATCTACATCTTTCACCGCCTTACTCATTCCCGGCACCATACCCATCAAATCTTTGATGTTACCCATCTTTTTGATTTGCTGTAATTGAGCGTAGAAGTCTTCGAAGGTGAAATTGTTTTGGCGTATCTTCTTATTTAAACGAGCCGCTTCATCTTCGTCAAAAGCCTGCTGAGCGCGCTCTACTAATGACAATACGTCCCCCATTCCGAGAATACGGTTCGCCATGCGATCAGGATAGAACTGATCTAGGGCCTCCATTTTCTCCCCTGTAGAAATGAATTTAATCGGTTTATCTACGATTTGACGGATAGAAAGGGCCGCGCCACCGCGAGAATCCCCATCTAATTTCGTTAAAACAACTCCATCAAAGTTTAATCGTTCATTAAAGGTCTTCGCCGTATTTACCGCATCCTGACCCGTCATCGAATCCACCACGAACAAAATTTCCGTCGGTTTAATCGCTTCCTTTACGGCAGCAATCTCAGTCATCATGACCTCATCTACAGCTAAACGACCGGCTGTATCGATGATCACGACCTTCTTACCCATCTTACGTGCGTAAGACAACGCGTTTTCAGCAATGCTCACCGCACTTTTATTTTCAGGCTCGGCATATACTTCCACTCCTACTTGCTCTCCCAATACTTTCAATTGGTCAATCGCGGCAGGACGGTAAATATCGCAGGCTACCAAAAGCACATTGCGGCCTCCTTTTTTAATATATTGAGCTAATTTTCCCGAGAATGTCGTCTTACCAGAACCTTGTAAACCAGCAATTAAAACAACGGCAGGCTCCCCTTTTAGATTGATGTCCTGCTTTTGACCGCCCATCAACTGGGTTAGTTCATCATGCACAATTTTAGTCAGCAATTGACCAGGCTCGACGGCGATAAGGATTTTTTGGCCCATCGCCTGATCCTTAATCCGATCCGTGATTTCTTTTGCGACCTTATAGTTAACGTCCGCATCCATCAAGGCGCGGCGAATTTCCTTCACCGTAGCGGCAACGTTAATATCGGTAATTCTGCCGTTCCCCTTCAGGGTACGCATAGCAGTGGTCAACTTCGAACTTAAATTATCAAACATAGTATCTAAAAAAAGGACTGCAATTTACGCTTTTTCGGACAAATTTTAATCAAATAAACGGACTGAACTTTACCTGCCCCTTTTACTCAAAAAAATATCCAACATTTGGACAAAAATACCCCAAAATAATGGAGTAAAAAAGATTTAGTCTTTACCTTTGCAGGATTATCACAACCGATCAAAATATTGATATAACAAAAATGGAAAAAATTAAAGTTGCCAACCCAGTCGTTGAATTAGACGGCGATGAAATGACTCGAATTATCTGGAAATTCATCAAGGATAAATTAATCTTACCTTATTTAGATTTAGACATTAAATACTATGATTTAGGCGTAGAATACCGTGATGAAACGAATGACCAAGTAACCATCGAGGCGGCTGAGGCAATCAAAAAATACGGCGTAGGCATCAAATGTGCTACCATCACTCCAGATGAGGCTCGTGT
>JBIILT010000274.1:0-2539 GCA_044338355.1 Aquirufa sp. | reverse complement strand
ATGCTTATATTGCTCACGAGGGTTCGATTTTAGCCCAAACACCGCGTTTCTCTTACCAAGATTTTACGCTGGTTTCCTATCCTATTGCGATAGATAAAAGAGAAGAGAGAGGAGATGATGTAGTGGCTTTTGAAATTAACATTCCTGAATTGCCTTCCGTAAAAACAGCAGCAGTCCCGGCCTGGGAGAATTCAGAAACGAAAAAAGAAGAAGAATTTTCTCGCGCCGTAGCCTTAGCTTTATTTGATTATTTGCGCAAATCCCGCTCGCAGGGATGGGTTTTATCCCTTTCTGGTGGCGCCGATTCGTCAGCTATCGCCTCCTTGTGCGCCTTAAGTATTCAATATGCAAGAGAGGAACTAGGCTGGGAGGGTTTGAAGAAAAAGCTAGCTTATATTCCTTTGACCTCGCCCGATAAAGCGATGTCAGATCTATTAACGACTATTTACCAGGGGACGGTTAATTCCTCCCAAAATACACGTGATTCTGCTCGCGAATTAGCGGATTGGATTGGAACACAGCATTATGTGATTGAGATTGACGGAATAGTAAAAGGATATAAAGATTTAATCGAAGGTGCCATTGGTCGTTCATTGACTTGGGAGCAGGATGATATTACCCTCCAAAACGTACAAGCCCGTGTCCGCGCCCCAAGTGCCTGGATGCTAGCTAATATTAAAAACGCCCTGTTACTTGCTACCTCGAATCGTTCGGAGGCGAGTGTGGGTTATGCAACGATGGACGGCGATACCTCGGGTTCGATTTCACCTATTTCTGGTATAGACAAGAGTTTTGTTCGGACTTGGTTGATCTGGTTAGAAGCTCAAGGCTTTAAAGGACTGCATTTAGTGAATTGTTTAGAGCCGAGTGCGGAATTGCGTCCACTTTCGGAAAAGCAGGTGGATGAAGAGGATTTGATGCCTTATCCGATTTTGAATACGATTGAGCGACTAGCTTTTTATGAGTTATGTTCGCCGCATGAATGTTTAGAGAGGGTAAAGGAGCAATACGGTTCGCATTTTGCCAAAGAAAAGCTCGAAGAATTCGTTCGTCGATTCTTCCGACTTTGGGCAAGGAATCAATGGAAAAGAGAGCGTTATGCGCCCGGATTCCACGTGGATGACTATAGTTTAGATCCGAAGAGTTGGTTACGTTTCCCGATTCTATCTGCGGGACTAGAAAAAGATTTATAAATAAAACACGAATAAGCAGATGTTATTAGTTGTGGATGTGGGGAACACGGATATCGTGTTTGGTTTTTATGAGGATAAAATCTGGAAAGCAGTTTTGAGAACGCCTACGCACCAGCCTTGGAGTGCTAATGGGGTGGTGAATTGGATTAAGAAAGAATGGGCTTCGAAAGATTTAGGGGAAACCTTACCTTCTTTGGCCTTAATCTCCTCTGTAGTACCCTCTATTTCGCCTCAAATACAGCGTGGATTAGCCTTATGGCTAGGCTATTCGCCGGCTGTTATGCGACCTAAATTATATGAGACCTTAGCTATTCAGGTGATTGTGCCGGATGAAATTGGTTCCGATTTAGTCGCTAATGCGGTGTATGCGCATGAAAATTATAAATCAAATGTGTTGATCGTGGATTTTGGAACGGCGTTAACCTTCACTTTAGTCAACGCGACCGGTAAAATGGAAGGTGTTTCCATTGCGCCTGGATTAAAGACGGCAGTGAAATCTTTGTTCTCACAAACTGCTCAGTTACCCGAAGTTCCACTCGAAATGCCGGAATTTAATTTAGGAACTGATACGGTTTCAGCGATTCAGGCTGGAATTTTATGGGGCTATGTGGGGATGGTAAAGGAAATGATCAGCCGGGTAAAAGAAGATAAAAAAGGGGATTTGAAGGTAATCGCGACAGGCGGTTTATCCTCGATTTTGACCCCATTAGCCTCTTATTTCGATGAGGTAAATAAATTAATAACCTTAGAAGGTCTGCGCATGATTGCAGAGCGTTTAAAAGCCTAAGAAGATGTTTCCGAAAGAACAAGGATACTTTTTTCCTGCCGAATGGCATCCGCACCTAGCTACTTGGATCACTTTTCCGCACAACGATCATTCCTGGCAAGAAGAAAAGCTAGGTCAGATGTATCCAGAATATTTTGCCCTAATTAAAGCGATTTCACAAGGAGAACAGGTACGAATTAATGTGAATTCTGAAGCATTACAGGCCTTTATTGAAAGTCAATTACCTGTTTATGGTATAGATCCTAGCAAGATTGAGTTTAATGTTCAACCCACAAATGATGCGTGGTGCCGCGATCATGGACCAGCCTTTTTAGTGAAAAAAGGAAGCGCAGATCGTTTAGTAGTGGATTGGGAATACAATGCCTGGGGAGGTAAGTATCCGCCTTTTGAGGATGACAATGCCTTGCCCCTTACGATATCGAATCGTTTATCCCTGTCTTCTGTTTCCCCTGGAATCATCATGGAAGGGGGGTCGGTTGATTTTAATGGAGCCGGAACCGTGTTAACGAGTCGTTCTTGTTTGTTAAATCCGAATCGAAATCCACACCTGAGTCAAGAG
>JBIILT010000040.1:0-9134 GCA_044338355.1 Aquirufa sp. | reverse complement strand
AGTACCTCTAATTACACATTCAAACAAAGGGAAACTAGTTTTACCACGATAAACCATTCTCTCTGTATCATCCAATTTTCTGGCTAATTGTAATTTATTCCCTTTAATACTATAAACACCCCCGACATTCATCTGGCGACTAATATCCTTAAAATACCAACTACCGTCAGGATAAATTAATAGGGCAAATGATTCAGGATAATTTCCTCCCGTCCATTTACCAACCCATTTTTCCGAACTTAGCATGGAAATTTTTAGATTATTTTCAAATGTGCATCTATTTGCCAAGGTAGGCTCAAACATTCCTAAAATAAATGATAGGGTTAATAATTTAATAAGTTTCATAGTATTAAAATTTAAGTCATAAGATTTTGTTTTGACTAAACAATATTCAAATAAATTATATTTTTTGAGAAAGTCAACAAAAGACACAATTCTATATAGCATTCCTTTCTTAGTTCTCGACTTTTCTGAAATTACAGATGATTTGATTGAAGAATTTCAAAATTCCACAAGAATGCAGATAATTTAAAAGAAGTATACAATGAGACACAAGAAATATACTTTCTTCAAGGATTTGAAGATGCATTTGCTGCAGATTTAGCAGAACCATCTGAAGATTTCATTAAAGCCATATTCAATAGAATGCATGGCAAAAAAATAATGGATACAACTAAAACAAAAATTAGAAACTTAATTAATTCAAATGCAATTCAAAATGCATTGCCAAAAGTAATTGAGGAAGAATCTAAGAATGGAAGTAATGTGATTACTACAGCCGAGGAACTTAAGATATATCATTCCATCAAAACATTACTTTTGCATTCAATTAAAAAATTGGATGCAAGTAGAATTAATTACAGAGATTTGAAGAACAGCTTCAATATTTTAGTGGATGATAATAATAAAAAAATCATCTGCAAAATCACTACTTCAAGAGGAAAATGTTATGTTGATTTGAACTCAGCAGATGATAAAAAATATGAGGTAAAAGGCCTAGAAAGTATTGTTCCTCTTAAAAAAGAAATCATAAATATTGCAAGCGGATTGTTAGGTTTATAAAGCATAATCTTATTTTAAAAATGAAAGCTCGACAGTTATGTCGGGCTTTTTTATTGCAGAAATTAATAATTCTCCCTAAATCCGTCAATTACACAAAAAAGTGTACTATATTGCACTAAATAACCCAAATAAGGCTATTTTAAATATAAATTACATCTAAAAGAGCACTATAATGCACCATCTAGATATCATAGAAACGCTCAAAAAGAGGCGAATTCTGCTACAAACGAACCAAGAAACGCTTTCGCTTCTATCGGGAGTTAGCCTGAGAACGGTCAAACAATTTGAAAGTGGAAAGGGAAATCCGACCCTAGAAACCTTATCAAAATTAGCCGATGTTTTAGGGCTTGAACTGAAAGTAGAAATCAAAAATTTAACGATAGAAAATGAGAGCGGCAACGATTCTTTATAAGTCTGAACCGGCTGGAATTCTACGTCAGTTAGACAACGGTAGTTTTCATTTTCGGTATTTGGAAACATGGTTAGAAGACAAACGAAAACCAGCTATTAGCTTGACTTTGCCCAAGGCAAAAATAGAATTCAAATCACCTCACCTCTTTCCACTTTTCTTTCATCTTTTACCGGAGGGTTCGAACAAACAAGCGGTGTGTAAATTCAAGAAGATTGATCCATCGGATCATTTTGGCATACTACTAAACACGGCTCGATTCGACACCATCGGAGCCATCACGATTGAACAATTAAACGGCTAAAAATGGATCAGCTATATTTTTGCCCCAGCACATTAATGGAAGGCCATCAGACCTATAGTCGTTCGGCCTTGCTAAAGCTCTTTGATCAACATAAAGTACATCATGTGCTACCCTATAATTCCACATCCAGTCCAGATGAGGTTGCAAGCATGTTCTTTGAAAATAGAACGATCATGTCTATTTCTGGGGTTCAGGAAAAGTTTTCATTACTGCTGGAGAAGAATAAATTACGCTTAGCGAAACCGGGTGAAAGTGGAAACTATTTAATAAAGCCGATTCCTATGCTGGGAAAAAATAGACATCTGATGCCGGCAAACGAACATTTGACGATGCAAATTGCGAAACAGGTGTTTCAGATTGAGACGGCTGAGAATGGGTTGATTTTCTTCCAAAATGGGCAAATGGCCTATATAACCAAACGATTTGATCGAGATGAGGTTGGTTTGAAGCGGGCGAAAGAGGACTTTGCGGTTTTGGCAGGAAGAACTCCTCAAACTCATGGAGCAAACTACAAGTACGAAGGCAATTACCTAGAGCTGTTCCAAATCATGCAGCAACATGTTCCTGCCTATACCATAGAGGCTACTAAACTCTTTAAAATCGTCATTTTTAATTACCTATTTTCGAATGGGGATGCACATTTAAAGAATTTCTCCCTGCTAGAAACAAGCGATGGCGACTTCGTCCTGAGTCCAGCTTATGATCTATTGAATACCGAAATGCATCAGGCCGAAATTGATTTTGCACTTCTTGGAGGTCTTTACCCTAAATCTCAATACCAGGGCAAATTGTTGAATCAATTTCAGCAGCTGGGTAAACTGGCTCACATTCCAGAAAAAATGGTGAATCAATTATTAGCAATATTGCTAAATAACTCAGAAGAGGTGGAACGATTGATTCGAAGCTCTTTCTTAGATGAAAGCGCTCAAAAAAACTATTATCAAGCGTATCAAGGAAGATTAAAACGATTGAAATACACGTAGAAGTATTACCACATCTTCTCCACTTGCCGCGCTATCTCCGGTAAATCTTGATTCTTCATACAATTAAAATGCCCTTTGGGACACGTATTCGTACCAAAATTCGAACAAGGCTGACAACTTAAATCTGGGACAATGGATTGGAAAACGTGTGCCGACGAATTATCTGGCATAAATGGTTCCACTTGTAAAGCGGGAGAAGTAGCTCCCCAGATGGCAATGATATTTTTATCAAAGGCACAGGCGATATACATCATCCCGGTGTCATGAGAAATCACTAAACGAGCTTTCGAAACAAGTAAAGCAGACTCCTGCAAGGAGTAGGCCCCACACGTATTCACAATGCGTAAAGGATCAATAGCTGACAAAGCTTCACCATCTGCGACTTCCTCCTTCCCTCCTACTAATACGATGGGATGAGGAATAAGGGAACACAATGCCTTCAAGGATTCCAAAGGCAATTTCTTTGTAAAATAAGAAGCGCCTATCACTAATGCGACGTAGCCGTCAGGAAAAAAAACAGGCTGAAGGACCCCAGAAGGAACAAAATAATCTAATCCTTTACCATCATACACAACACCTAATGGTACCAAAGTATCCACACTTCGCATCGAAATGTGGCGGTCAGGCATCCGATTCACCCCGAATTTGGTCAACAAAAACTTCTCTACACTCAGCTTATTATAGGATAAATAAGGAACACCCAGCACCTTTCGAATCCGCAAACTGCGCAGATTCTTTTGTAAATCGATGATGTAATCGAATTTACATGCCTTTAATTCCTGAATAGTAGCTGAAAGATCTTTGTCAAAATAATGGAACTGATCCACATATGGGTTCGCCTCCGTAACGGCCTTCATCGACTTCTTCGTTAAGAAATGAATCTCTGCACCCGGAATCTGCTGCTTCGCGCACCGAATGGCCGTGGAAGCTAAAACGATGTCGCCGATGGCCGAGAAACGAATAAATAGTAGCCGCATAGGTTAATTTTGAATTTAAAGTTAATTCATCCCGAGAGAATTTCTATTGTAAATGATTTATTTTAAATTTCGGGATGCAACGTAGAAACTTCATCAAAGGAGGCCTCTTAGCCTCTACCCTTTCATTAAAATCAGCTGAATCTGCCTTAGCACCCATCGAGTTCACCCCAATTAGTGCGGAAGAACGTAAAATGCGCATGGCAAAAGCGCAAAGATTGATGGCCGAAAAGCAAATTCAAGCGATCATTTTAGACGCAGGAATCAACATGAATTATTATTCGGGCATCAGCTGGTATCCGTCAGAAAGATCGATGTTAGCCGTTATTCCAGCAAAAGGTGAAATAAACTTTATCTGTCCGGCTTTTGAAGAAGATCGATTTTTGGAAATGGCACCTGCAGGGACGAAAGTTTCTATTTGGGAAGAGGATGAAAATCCATTTGCTTTAACCACATCTGTTTTAAAAGGGATAGGAATTGAGAAGGGCCAAATAGGCATCGACGAATTCTGTCGTTTCTTCATCTTCGATGGATTGCGAAAATCAGATGCGAACTTTCAATTTATTAGCGCAGACCCCATAACCATTCCATGTAGAATCATCAAATCCCCCGCCGAAATCGCCTTAATGCAAAAGGCAAACGACGTGACAGTTAAAGCCATACAAGCTGGAATTGCTGCGCTTACACTGGGGTGTACACCACGTCAAATCTCCCAAAAAATAGCTCAGGCTCACGCAGAACAAGGTGCTTCGCCTGGTTTTGCATCGGTGACTTTCGGGGTGGCAACCTCTTTTCCACACGGAAGTACACGTAAACAAATCCTTAAAAACGGCGATGTAGTGATGTTAGATTGCGGTTGTAGCGTGGGAGGATATGAATCCGATATTACGAGAACGATTGTTTTTGGGGAGCCTAGTGTGAAACAAAAACAGATTTGGGAGCTTGAGAAAAAGGCTCAACAGGCAGGTTTCGAGGCGGCTAAACTAGGTGCTCCAGCAGAAAACGTTGACCATGCAGCGCGTAAAGTGTTAGTGGATGCAGGTTTTGGCCCAGATTATAAAATGCCTGGTCTACCACATCGTACTGGTCACGGGATTGGAATGAGTGGACACGAGTGGGGTAATATGGTGCGTGGTAACAAAGCTCCCCTTGAAATAGGGATGTGTTTTAGCATTGAACCCACGATTGCGATTCCTGGGGAATTCGGAGTACGTTTAGAGGATTGTGTTTATATGACAGCAGATGGTCCTAAATGGTTCTCAAAACCCAGCCCATCCATTTCTGAGCCATTTTAATTCGGATGAGCCAAAAAGATTCCTGAACGAAAATAAGGTAGGATTTCGTCGCAAAATTTAGACATCAGGATATTATTTTCAGGATATATTTGTAAAATGAGCTTTGAAACCTATACTAACATGAAAAATAACAACCAACCATCACGTCGTCAGTTTTTAGCGGCGGGCTCTTTGGCCTCTTTAGGCCTATTATGGGCATCCAATTCTTCCTTTAGTTTCGCAAAACCTAACTCGGTTTTTGGAGGCGTTCAAGTAGGAACGATTACTTATTCCTTCCGCGGCATGCCAGGAGATATCAAACAAATCATTCAATACTGTGTGGATTCTGGTGTTTCTGCCATTGAATTAATGGGAGATGCGGTAGAGGATTACGCAGGCCGTCCGGTAAATCCGGTACCGATGCGTTGGACACCAGGTCAGCCTCGTCCTACACTTACCGATGAGCAACGTGCTGCGATGGCAAAATACCAAAAGGATGTATCTGCTTGGAGAGAAACCGTTTCGATGGATAAATTCAAGGAAGTACGCAAGATGTTAGACGACGCAGGAATCTCTGTATATGCTTACAAACCCAATGCCTTAGGAGAGAAAAACTCCGATGCAGAGGTAGAGTCTGCTTTACGTGCCGCTAAAGTGTTAGGCGCTAAATCTGTGACATTAGAATTACCATCAGCTGCACAAACGCAACGTTTAGGCGCTTTGGGAGAGAAGCACAAAATTTATTTCGGATACCATACGCATACGCAGGTGAAGGATACAGTATATGATGAGGCTTTGGCCCAAAACAAATACAATTCCATCAACCTAGACTGTGGACACTATATCGCGGTGGGAGCTCCTCACACGACCGCCTCATTACTTGCATTCATCGAAGCGAAACACGATCGCATCACAAGTATGCACATCAAGGACCGTACGTCGAAAGAACATGGCGCAGGCAACCTAGTTTGGGGATCTGGCGACACTCCATTAAAAGAGGTGTTAACCTTGTTAAAGAAGAACAAATACAAATTCCCTGCGACTATCGAATTGGAATATGAAGTTCCGGCTGGATCTACGGCAGTAGAAGAAGTGAAGAAATGTGTGGCTTATGCGAAGAATATTTTAGCTTAAATTTTGCACTTGTAAAAAGGGCCGCTTCGGAATACCAGGCGGCCTTTTTTTATTTAGACACAGCAAGAATAGTTATCCTGTTAATTCATTTATGTTTACAAATCTGAATTGATTATTTTTACTTCCATGAAACCGATCGAAACTGCCTTATTATCATATGGAATGTCAGGACGTGTTTTTCACGCCCCCTTCATTCAATTACATCCTGGATTCAATTTAGTGGGATCTTGGGAACGTTCGAAGAAAAATATCGAGAATGCCTATCCCGGTACATCCTCTTATGATTCGATGGAAGCCGTTTTAGCCGATCCATCGATCGAATTAGTCATCGTAAACACGCCTATTTATTCTCATTTCGAGTATGCTTCTGCTGCTTTAAAAGCGGGTAAGCACATCGTCGTGGAAAAAGCCTTTACTTGTAATGCCTCAGAAGCTCAGCAGCTGGTGGATTTAGCAAAAGAGGTGGGTAAACTGATTTTTGTTTACCAAAACCGCCGTTGGGATTCCGATTTCTTAACATTGAAAAAGGTACTTTCAGAAGGTTCTTTAGGCGATATCGTAGAAGCTGAGTTTCACTTTGACCGTTATAATCCGCTCATGTCCCCTAAGCGACACAAAGAAGATGCCGGTCCAGGAGCAGGAATCGTGACCGATTTAGGCCCTCATTTAATCGATCAGGCTTTGCATTTATTCGGTAAACCCACGCACGTTTTTGCGGACTTACGAAAAACCAGACCAGGAACAGAGGTAATCGACCTATTCGAGATTTTATTATACTACCCCGCCTTACGCGTTCGCCTTAAAAGTGGCTATTATTTCAAAGAACCTATTCCTGCTTTCCAATTACATGGAACGAAAGGAAGCTTCATCAAAACCCGTTCGGATCGTCAAGAGGTCGATTTAGATAAAGGCCATGTGCCCATGGGCGAAAACTGGGGCGTGGATGCCATAAGCGAATATGGACTTTTACATGTAGAAGGCAGCAGCCCAGAACGTATTCCAACGGAAAAAGGAAATTATATGGCATTCTATGAAAATGTTTTTCAATCTTTGCGATCCGAAGCGGCACCTGCTGTACCTGGAGAAGATGGAATTGCGAGTATGCGCGTGATCGATGCAGCCTACGAAAGTTTAGAAAAACAAGCGGTAATCGCCTATTAAAGATGGAATTATTCAAACAATTTGAGCCAGAATTAAGTAAAAAAATTCAGCAAGCGGGTGTCGTTCGTAAATTCAAAACGGACGAATTCTTGATGAAAACTGGTCAATCCATTCGCTCTGCAGTGTTAGTCACGAAGGGAATTGTTAAAGTTTTCCGAGAAGACGATGAAGGCAACGAGGTATTCATGTACAACTTACATCCAGGTGAAGCTTGTGCCATCTCCATGACCTGCGCCGCAAGACAATTGTCGTCTCAGATTATGGCCAAAGCCTTAGTAGATACCGAAGTCATTGCGATTCCTATTGAATTAATGGACGAATGGGCAGCTAAATACAAGTCTTGGTACCAATTTGTGCTCGAGACCTACCGTTCTCGTTTTGAAGAATTACTAGATACTTTAGATCAAATCGCGTTTAGAAATCTAGATGAACGTTTGCTTTGGTACTTAAAACAACACCAAAAAAGTCTCAAAACAAATATCTTGAAGGCCTCCTTTACCGATATTGCTCAAGAACTGAATTCCTCGCGCGAGGTTATTTCTCGCTTAATGAAGAAATTAGCGGAGAAGGGCTATATCAACATCAATAAAAATCAGATTGAAATCATTGATCTAAGGGGTTTGTGATATAAATCACGACAAGGATGATTAATTAAGCGGAATTTTGCAGCTGTTAACCAAATATAGCAGCCTAATGCAAATTCGTATTCTATTCTTTATCAGTTTATTTATCCCTAGCATCCTACTTGCTCAGCACCAAGAAGTGCACATTGCACCCCACCTTTGGAAAGGGAAGAAAAGTGTGGCTGAAGACTCCACTTCCCTCCTATTTGCCTTTAAACATGGAAAAGTACACGGAAACCTGCGTTACTTTTTTATGGCAACAGAAAACCAAGGCCATTTAACTGATTACTATGCTCATGCGGCTGGAGGAGGATTATTTTACGAAACAGCTACTTATAAAGGCTTCCAAATGGGTGTGGGAGGTTATTTTATCTATAATACGGCCTCCTCGGATATGACAAAAGCCGACCCCTATACCAATGCAGTTAATCGCTATGAAAGCTCACTATTCGACATAGAAAATCTAGCTAATAAGAATGATTTAGATCGATTAGAGGAGTTATATTTAAAATACAATTTTGGCAAATCACATGTCATCGCAGGTAAACAACTAATTAATACGCCCTTCATTAATCTACAAGATGGACGCATGCGTCCCACAGAGGTAGGTGGTTTGTATGGCGAAATCTTTCCAGGGAAAAGAAATAAATTAGAAGGCGGTTATGTGTACGAAATTTCACCCAGAGGAACCGTGGATTGGTATGGAATAGGCGAATCGATGGGAATTTATTCAAATGGCACGAATATCGATGGAACGAAAGGTAATTATGCTCAGCATATTGAATCAGGAGGCATTTATTTACTAGGATATACGCATTCTTTACCCAAGGGTCATTCCTTAAAAGTCTGGAATGTTTATGTAGATAATGTTTTTAATACCTCACAATTTCAATGGGACGCTAAACAGGGAAACTGGGTTGCAGGGTTTCAATATACAGAACAACATGCCGTCAATTTTGGTGGAAACGAAGACCCGTCTAA
Source organism: Aquirufa sp. (assembly GCA_044338355.1). Lineage (GTDB taxonomy): Bacteria > Bacteroidota > Bacteroidia > Cytophagales > Spirosomataceae > Aquirufa. Next base: position 229 of record JBIILT010000040.1, on the reverse strand, counting down.
AACCTATTTTGACCCCTCCCAAATGTCTCGTGTATTTAGCACAAAACTAGGCTGGGAGAACAGACAATGGAAAACTTCACTAAATTATACTCGAATTACAGGCGAAGGCCGTTATTTAATGCCAAGAGAATGGGGAAGAGATCCTTTTTTTACCTTTATGCCTAGAGAGCGTAATGAGGGCTTAGGCGATGTGCAGGCTTTCGTAGGAAAGTTAAGCTATGCCACGCCC
>JBIILT010000273.1:0-2575 GCA_044338355.1 Aquirufa sp. | reverse complement strand
GCATTAAATACCGGGAAAGTTGCATACGATATCCCTCCCTCCTGCTCGCCTAAGGCAACCCACAATTCTTCTGCGATGTGCGGTGCATAAGGAGACAATAGAATCACTAATTCCCGCAGAATGGATTTTTTCGAGCATTTTAAGGCGCCTAAATCATTTACACAAATCATTAGAGTCGACACTACGGTATTAAACGAGAATCGATCTAAATCATCTTTTACCTTGCGAATAGCGGTGTGTACTATTTTTAATTCTTCTGGAGTAGCAGGTGCATCCACCACTTTCGAGGTATTCGCCTGGTCATCAAAGAATAAACGCCAAACCTTGCGTAAGAAATTATGCGAGCCAGAGATACTGTTCGTGTTCCAAGGCTTAAATTGCTCTAAAGGGCCCAAGAACATTTCGTAGACACGAAGGGTGTCTGCGCCGTATTTTGCAATTAAATCATCCGGATTCACGACGTTAAACTTCGACTTCGACATCTTCTCCACTTCCCAACCACACACGTATTTGCCGTCCTCTAAAATGAATTCTGCATCTGCCGGTACGTCATTTCTTGATTTTTTGAAGGCTTCCAGGTCTAGGACATCATTCTCTACGATATTTACATCTACGTGAAGCGCCGCTACATCATATTGATCTTTTAGTCCGTGAGAAACAAAAGTAACTTTTGCTGATTCCTTTAATCGATAAACGAAGTTCGAACGACCTTGAATCATTCCTTGATTGATTAATTTCTTCGCAAATTCCTCTTCCGGCACATAGCCTAAATCTTTTAAGAATTTATTCCAAAAACGAGAATACAACAAGTGACCCGTCGCATGTTCCGATCCACCGATGTATAAATCAACCGCTTTCCAGTAGTTTATTGTCTCTTTTGAAGCAAACTCCCCTGAATTAGTTGCGTCCATGTAGCGGTACCAATACCAAGAGGAACCTGCCCAACCCGGCATCGTGGACCACTCATAATCATATTGACCTTTGTACTTCCAGTCTGAGGCTGCACGCCCTAAAGGAGGCTCGCCCGTTTCTGTAGGTAGGTATTTGTCGATTTTGGGTAATTCTAAAGGCAAATCGGATTCATCGATTAGATAAGGTAATAATTCCCCATTGGAGGCAGGTTTAAAGTACACTGGAACCGGTTCTCCCCAATAGCGCTGACGGCTAAATACCGCATTTCGCATTCTATATTGTACTTTTCCTTTTCCAATTCCATTCGCCTCTAACCAAGTAATCAATGTATCCGTCGCTTCTTTATAAGCCATTCCATTAATCATTCCTGAATTAATGTATTTCCCCTCTTTCGTCGGATCGGCTTGCTTGTCGATGTCTTTTTGGCCATCCAAAATAGAAAGAATAGGCAAATCGAAATGTTTCGCAAAATTCCAGTCACGCTGATCTCCGGATGGTACGCCCATTACGGCACCCGTTCCATAACCGGCTAACACGTAGTCAGCTAGGAATAAAGGAACACGTTCTTGGTTCACTGGATTGATAACATAAGTTCCAGTAAATACTCCTGAAACAGTTTTTACTTCAGAGACGCGGTCGAGTTCAGAGCGGGTTTTGGCCCAATTCACATATTCCTCCACCGCTTCTTTCTGAGAAGGTGTCGTTAATGCTGAAACCCATTCGTGCTCTGGTGCTAACACCATAAAGGAAACGCCATAAATGGTGTCCACACGCGTCGTAAATACTTTTATCTTCTTATCGGAAATGTTTTCAATGGCAAATTCTACATCCGTTCCGATTGATTTTCCAATCCAATTGCGTTGCTGCTCTTTCAAAGAATCAGCCCAATCTACCTCGTCAAGTCCACGCAATAAACGATCGGCATAGGCCGCAATGCGCATCGACCATTGGCGCATTTTCTTCTGCTCCACTGGATAACCGCCACGTTCTGAAACACCTTCTTTCACTTCATCATTCGCTAAAACCGTGCCTAATTTTGGACACCAGTTCACCACGGAATCATCTAAATAAGCTAATCGGAAGCTCAATAAATAAGCATATTGCTCGTCCGCAGACATCGCATTCCATTCTGAAGCTGAAATTCGGGAAACCTCTTCATCGCAAACGGCTTTTAATCCGATCGAACCTTTGGCCCCTAAAATCGTCTTCAAAGTTTCAATAGACTCCGCTTTATCCGTTTCCTGGTTATACCACGAATTGAATAATTGCATAAAAATCCATTGCGTCCACTTGTAATAGGAGGCATCAGATGTTCTTACTTCCCTCGACCAATCGAAGGAGAAGCCCATATTCTTTAACTGCTCAATGTAGCGAGTGATATTTTGTTCTGTTGTAATCGCCGGATGCTGACCCGTTTGGATTGCATATTGTTCTGCAGGTAGACCAAAAGAGTCGAAGCCCATCGGGTGCAACACCTCATAACCCTGCAAACGCTTGTAACGCGCCATAATATCAGAAGCAATATAACCTAGCGGGTGTCCCACGTGTAATCCGGCTCCAGATGGATACGGAAACATGTCTAAGACATAATATTTGGGCTTCGCTGGATTTACTTGTGCTTGAAAAGTTTTATTAGCTTCCCAAAAAGCTTGCCAAGTTTTCT
>JBIILT010000035.1:0-9789 GCA_044338355.1 Aquirufa sp. | reverse complement strand
CGATGTCATCCACCATTCAGTTTAAGTTCCCGGAGCGCAAAAACATGCCTGCCATGGATATCACCTGGTATGACGGGGTGAACAACATTCCACCGGTGCCAGCAAATTATGGCACGAATGAATTAGACCCGAATATTCCACCGGCTAGCAATGGAAAAATTCAACCGGCAAAATTAAATCCGGGTAAAATTATCTACACAAAGGACCATATTTTCAAAGGCGGCTCGCACGGAAGTACGTTGTCTATCCTAGGCGAAGCAGCTAAGGATCTAAAATTACCCGAAGTACCTAAGAGTCCTTCAAACCACTATGCGAACTTCTTGAAAGCGTGTATGGGTCAAGAGAAAACTCGTTCACCGTTCGAAATCGCAGGTCCATTAAGCCAAGTGTTCTCACTCGGTGTGATGGCACAAAAATTAAATGCAAAATTACAATTCGATCGCAAGACAAAACAAATCACAAACAACTCTCTTGCGAATTCACTATTAGTAGGTGCTCCTCCAAGAAAAGGTTGGGAGCAATACTATAAAATCTAAAATTCTGGTACCACGTCAGGGATGAACAATCGTCCAGCAGTGGCTGCCTTTATCTGTTCTATTGAAACCCCGGGGGCGCGCTCTTTTAAAATAAAGCCGCCTTCGGGGTTTATATCTACTACGGCTAGATTCGTGATGACCCGGGTGACGCATCGCACACCGGTTAAAGGCAAATCACAGGAAGCCACTAATTTCGATTTACCATCAGACGACTGATGTAGCATCGCTACGATAACCTTATCAGCCGAAGCGACTAAATCCATCGCACCTCCCATTCCTTTCACCATTTTACCCGGGATTTTCCAATTCGCTAAATCCCCCTTTTCAGAAACTTGCATTCCACCTAAGATGGTCACGTCCACATGATCACCGCGGATCATCGCAAAACTTTCGGCAGAACTAAAGAAGGATGCTCCGGGCAAAATCGTAATCGCCCGCTTGCTGGCATTGATTAAATCTGGATCTTCTTTCCCAGCTTCAGCTAAAGGTCCGATACCTAATAAACCATTTTCCGATTGTAAGGTGACTTTTATGCCTGCCGGAATATGATTCGAAACCAAGGTCGGGATGCCTATACCTAGATTGACATAGTCACCGTCTTTGATTTCTTTCGCTAAACGTCTTGCGATGATTTCTTTTTGTTCCTCTTCAGCATTAGCCTTCGCAGCGAAATGCTCAATAGGTTTTACATAATTAGCACCTTGAAAAATGCGTTGAACATAAATCCCTGGCGTGTGAATTTCGTTTGGATCTAAGCTGCCAGCAGGAACTAATTCTTCGACTTCTGCGATGGTGATGCGGCCCGCTGTCGCCATGACGGGATTAAAGTTCTGAGAGGTTCCTTTATAAATCAAGTTCCCTTCGGTATCCCCTTTCCAAGCTTTCACAAAAGCGTAATCAGCGGTCAAAGCCGTTTCTAACAAGTATTTCTTCCCATCAAAAACCTGCATCTCTTTCCCCTCTGCCACTTCTGTTCCTACTCCTGCAGGTGTATAGAAAGCGGGGATGCCTGCGCCTCCACAACGAATGCGTTCGGCTAAGGTTCCTTGAGGGACTAACTCGACTGATAAGTGGCCCTCGATAATTAAATTTTCTAACAAATGATTTTCTCCTATGTAGGAACAGGTGAGTTGTTTGATGGCGCGCGAGGTAATTAATTTACAAAGCCCAAAGCCCTCGATTCCTGCTTCATTAGAAATACCCGTAATATCAGTGGTACCTAAAGCCAGCAAGGCATCGATCGAATTTTCCGGAATTCCCGTTAATCCAAACCCGCCAAAAAGCATGGAAGAGCCCGATTTTACATCAGAAAGTGCATCAAAAGCGGTAGCGTAAACCTTGTTCATTGGGGAAATTAAACAGATATTATTATCTTGAGGCTGATTAAAATCAGGTTTTGGCAATATTAGCTCCGCTGTTTGGCATTTTTACTTCCTTTATACTCTTGTACTATTTAAGTTCATTAAATAGATCCAATACCTTTTTGGCCTTATTTTTTCTGTGTTGCAATGCGATATTACTGGTGTATTTTGGCTTGCATCATAGCAAAACTGAATTCTGGGAAGGTATTTGTTTCGTACATTTTCTGCCGCTCTCCTTTTTATTAGGACCCGCTTTGTTTTTTTATGTCAGAAACACCGTCTCTGAAGATAAGCAGCTTCACCGAAATGATTTACTGCATCTGATTCCGGCTGTCTTTACTTTTTTTGCGACTTTGCCCTTTACGACTTTACCTTTAGACACCAAAACAGCAATCGCACATGAGATCGTAAATATTACGAGAAAATATGTGGTGGATTTTCAATGGGTCACTTTTGAGCAAATATTAATCGGTCGATCAGCCCATCTACTTCTATACTGCATCGCCTCCCTAGTCTATTTCCTAGGAAATAAGAAGCATCTGCTCAGTAAATACGGGACTTTACCCTCTAATCACCGACTGATTCAGAAATGGATATTCACCTTAGTTTTTCTGCAATTAGTCATTGCCTCTTACACGTTGATTCATTTTTTTACCCTGTATGCAAAAACCTATTCCATTTTAGGGATTCCATCGGATCATATATTTACAGATGCAACTTATAGCGCTATTTGTGGAGGATGTTTTTGTATCCAAAACTTCATCCTCTTTTTATTTCCCAAAGTACTCTACGGTAACGTCTCGTATGAAGTAGAACTAGCACCCGAATCTATTTTACAGCAATTAAAATCAAGCTTAGCTAAAAAAACGTACGACTACCGAAATTTTGATAAGGATTTAGAAAACTACCTAGCAAGAAATCCCTTTATTCAAAAGGACTTCTCCTTATCCCAAATGTCCTTTGACCTAAAAATGCCGGAGCGATTCCTATCGAATTACTTCAATAAGGAACTGGACAAAACTTTTGTAGAATGGAAGAATGACCTTCGGATTGAATATGCATGTCAACTTATTGAAGAAGGGAATGCAAAGAAAATTACCATCGAAGCCATTTCAACCGATGCCGGTTTTGTTTCTAGATCGAAATTCATCGATGCCTTTAAAGCGAGAAAAGGAGTAACACCCTCTGTCTACATCAAAGAAAAGGCAGAGGATTAAAGATGAATTTTTTCTATCTTGTCACTGATTAAAATGACACTTTGGCAATACTAGCACCACTATTCGGCCTATTTACCTCCTTTATTCTCTTGTACTATTTAAGTTCATTAAATAGATCCAATACCTTTTTAGCCTTGTTTTTCTTGTGTTGCAATGCTGTTTTGATGGTCTATTTTGGATTGCATTATAGTAAAATTGAGTTCTGGGAAGGTATCTGTTTCGTACATTTTTTGCCCCTATCCTTTCTCCTAGGGCCAGCTTTATTCTTTTACGTCAAACACACGGTTTCAGAAAACAAACGATTGCATCGCTATGATTTGATTCATCTGATACCAGCGATAATTACGTTTTTTGCGACTTTGCCTTTTACGACTTTACCGCTAGCGACCAAGACGGCGATGGCACATGAAATCGTGAATATCACTGAGGATTATAATCTAAATTTCCAATGGGTGAGCTTTGAGCAGATTTTGTATGGACGCTCCATCCATTTGATTAGCTATTGCTTTGCATCGCTCATCTACTTCAGTTGGAATAAACGCCATTTAATAAAGAAATACGGTGCTTTACCATCGAATCATCGCCTGATCCAGAAATGGATATTCTCATTAGCCTTTTTGCAATTAGTCATTGCTGGAAATAGTTTAGGGCACATGATTACACTTTATTCACACAACTATGCCATTTTAGGCATCCCATCAAACATTATATTTAGTGAGGCTCGTTTCTTCACGATATGTGGAGGAGGATTTTTTGTCCAAAACTTCATCTTGTTTTTGTTTCCCAAAATCCTCTACGGTAACGTTTCCTATGAAGTAGAACTAGCCCCTGCCACGATTTTGCAAGAGATCAAATCTAGTTTACCTAAAAAAGAACCTGTATCGCGAGAATTCGATCATGATTTACAAAACTATTTGAACACGCATCCTTTTGTCAAGAAAGATTTTTCTTTATCCCAAATGTCATTTGACCTAAAAATTCCAGAAAGATTCTTGTCTGGTTATTTTAACAAGGAATTAAACAAGACTTTTGGCGAATGGAAAAATGACCTACGCATTGCATATGCGTGCCAATTAATCGAAAAAGGAAATGCGAAACGCATCACGATCGAAGCCATTTCCACAGATGCCGGATTCGTCTCGCGATCGAAATTTATCGACGCCTTTAAAGCGAGAAAGGGGTTAACTCCCTCTGCCTATATTAAGGAAAAGGCGGAGGCCTAAGCCTCCACCCATTTATTTATTTTTTATTGTGCTGCTGGCAGAAGGCCTAATTGCTGCATAAAGACCATGTTGTCCATGAAATCTTGCTCTTCAGCGATCTTTCCATCTTTCATTTTGGCAATCGTACAACCAATCACATCCACTGTCTTACCAGTCGCAGGAATGCCAAAGAAAGTACCTGTGTGCTTTCCTTTGAACTGCCAGTGCTTCACTATTTTATCACCATCAGCAATCATTTCTTTCACAATAAATTGACGCTCAGAAAAGCCCGTCACGTAATTCGAATAATAGGCTTTTGCATTCACCTTCCCTTTTACTTCAGGAACGGTGTGCAGAACTGCATCATCCACATAAGCCGAATCAAAGATATCCGTGCGACCTTCATTCACTGCTACGTCAAAAACACGGTTGTAAAAGGCCATGTTTGCTGCACCCAGTTTTGCCTTTTGTTCCGCTTCTGATGTGCAGGAGAATAATCCCGCCACCACACAAAGAGATAGAATAATTTTTTTCATTGTTATATTTTTATTGGTTTGCCAAACCTAAAAAAGCTTCCTTTTTTAACCCGTTTTTTAAAGAATAAATCTGTACCGTTTTGCGCAAATGGGAACAAATTCAAATTGTTTAAATACCATTTACCCATTAATTCATTCGTACTTGTTATACTAATCAAAAAACAATCAAAACCATGAAAAAAATCGTTCTATTAGGTGCGCTCTTCGCATCTGTATTTAGTGTTTCGGCGCAAAAAACAGCTGGAAACATTTTCTCTGGCCCAGATGCAGGCAAGGGATTTCAATTAGGATCAGCTAAAAGTAGCCAAGTCGTTTTAGACGCAACAAATGCGTATAACTCAAATGATTCCGAAAAAGAGCTTTCTTACTACACGGAAGAAATGCAAAAGAAAACAGGCGATTTTAATAAAAAATGGCATGCCTATGCTAAGAAATTGAATGATGTGCCTTTGTCTATATTACCTATAAAAATTGCTGGATCAACGGATGAATATGTTTTTTTACAATCGAAAGAAGAACGTGAAACAATTGATGGCTCGAAGCAAACGATGAATTTATTTGAAATATTCGGAGTGAATAAAGAAGGTAAAATCTCCTATTTCAATCAATACTCATCTATCCCTGCTTCAAATGAATTTGGTAAAACCTCCGGCGGAAAATTTTACTCGAAAGATAAAACTAACGGTAGAGCATTCCAATTCTCTAACCGGGGTGAAGTGACCGCAATTGAGAACTTGAACAAGGCATATAATGAGATGGATTTAAAAACAGTGGCTTCCTTTTTCGCCGATAAAATCAATATCACCGATTTTGATGGCAATAAAATTGTTCTAGAAAATAAAGACCTTCATTTATTGATGGATCCATACTCCTCTTTAGACTGGAAAATTTGGGGAATTCTACCTTTTAAAATTGCCGAAACTGATCCTGTATCTGGTATTTTTGTAACCGCGACAGAAAAGCGTGTTTTGAAAGATGGTTCTGTTTGGAATAAATCATTAGTCGAATTATTCACTTTTGATTTAAACGGAAAAATCTCAGGAGTTACGCAATACTCTCACGGAATTAAATAATATTTACAAGCGTTTATTAAGGGCCGAAGGACGTTGTTCTTCGGCCTTTTAATTTACCTTTGATAGTATCATATGATACTATCATGAAGCCGCCCTATACCATTTCGCCTTCCATTTTGAATTTTGTGGCTTCCATATCCTTGAAGATAGGGGAAGCCTCGGCTCATTATTTGGACAAAAAATCCCCTCAATTAAGAAAAGAGAATCGAATTAAAACGATACAAGCGACCCTGGGCATCGAAGGAAATTCATTAAGTGAATCGCAAATTCAAGCCATCGAAGAGGGAAAGATTTTAATTGGTTTTGAAAGAGATCAAAAAGAAGTCCAAAATGCGCTGGCCTTATATGAGCGCTGGAACGAGTTTAAACCCTCCAAAAGCAAATCGTTTTTAAGTGCCCATCGTGTATTAATGCACGAACTAATTACAAATCCTGGGGAATACCGAAATAGGTCCGTCGGAATCACGAAAGGAACAACGTTAACCCACATTGCTCCACCGGCAGATCGCGTTCGGCATTTAATGGAGGATCTGTTCGACTATGTGGATAATGATCCTGATCCACTTCTGATAAAAAGTTGTGTCTTTCATTACGAATTAGAATTCATACACCCGTTTCTGGATGGGAATGGTCGGATGGGACGATTTTGGCAATCGGTACTTTTATCAAAATCACATCCGATTTTCGAATTTTTACCATTCGAAACGATTATTGCTGCCTCACAATCGGACTATTATCACGCACTCGCCACTAGCGACGCTTGCGGACAATCCACACCTTTCATCGAATATATGTTAGGGGTTTTGGACAAATCCTTGGCGCATTTATTGAACACCACTAACGTGGTATTATCTGAAACGGAACGCATCGAATACTTTATTTTTATCGGTATAAAAGACTTCTCTCGCAAAGACTACCAACGCGTTTTCAAAAATTTATCAACTGCTACGGCCAGTAGAGACCTGAAAAAGGGCGTGTTGTTGGAATTATTTTCAACCTATGGGGAACGAAATGGAACAAGGTATCGGATATTAGTGTAATCGCCCCTTCCTAAACTCCGAAGGCGACATCCCCGTCCACTTCTTAAAGATGCGATTGAAATAGGACAGACTTTCGAAACCACATTCGAAACAGGTCTCAGTCACATTCTTGTCTTGAATGAGCAGTTTCTTTGCGTATTGAACGCGGTATTGATTAACAAAATCAGTGTAAGTCAATTTTGTTGTTTTCTTGAAATAACGACAAAAGGCGGGAAGTGACAGATTGACTTCTGCAGCGATTTGCTGGGTGTCGATGGGTTTTTGAAAATTTGTTTCAACAAACTGGTGGATGCGGTGGATCCGCTCTTGTTGTTTGAGGATGGTTGGGCTAGAAATGGGGCGAACGTCGAGATTCACATATTCTTCTGATTCTGCCAAAAACTGGAAAATACTCATCAACTCCATAAACTGATGAAATCGATCTAAATGTTGCAATTTCTTCAAGCGAATACCTGCGATTCGCTTCGTCTCTCCCGTAAAAGCGAGTCCCGTCTTCGCACGTTCCATTAATTCTACCACCTTTTTTAATTCCGGAATTCGGATCAAGCCACTTTCGAAATAGGTCTCCGGGAATTGAATCACAACCGTCTCCACGGTTGCCTTTACGCCATAATCGAAATTCAAATGCGGAATATAGGAACCGATTAAGGCCAAATCACATCCCTGATAGGTCGAGATATGTTCTCCAATGTGCCGGATTCCTTTGTCCGCCTCCACATACACTAATTCAATTTCTGGGTGAAAATGCCAATAGAAAACTTCATTCAATTTAGGCGTTAATAAGAACCTAAAGGAACTGTCATTATCCGGGTGAATTTGCTCTAGATTCAATTTCATTTGCCTAAAATAGCTAAATACTGAATAAATATATCAATACAGTACAAATAATTATCAATAGAGCAGAAAAAAAGGTGACTAGCAGGATCTACCTTTGGAACATAAATAAGAACCTATGAAAACTGACATCCCTAACAACGGCCACTACGATATTCCGGGCAATCCCTCCACTGCTAAAAGCAGTGCGGTCAAATTAAATGACCGTTCAAACGGCGAACCCTTGCGCGTATTAAGTGAGGAAGATTGGGCCTTTTGGAAACATAATGGCTATGTGATTATCAAGCAGGCCGTGTCTCGTGAACAAGCCTTAAAAACGGCCGCATTTTTATATGAGTTTGAGGAAAAAGATCCCAATGATCCATCTACCTGGTATACCGCACCACGCGCTGAAATGAAAATGAAAGAGCTGGCAAATACCGGAATGGTGGAATGTTATAATAGCCAATTGCAATGGGATAATCGCTCGACCCAGCGGGTGTGCGATGCATTTGCGGATATTTGGGGTACCGAAAAATTGTGGGTAACTATCGATAGAGCGAATTTGAATTTCCCTATTCGTCCAGGCCACGAATACAAAGCTTTTATTCACTGGGATTATGATCCGGAAACGAGGCCAGTGAATGTGCAAGGTGTTTTAGCTTTGGCCGATCAATTAGACGAGAATATGGGAGGCTTCCAATGTATCCCAGAATTATTCCGAAACTATGACACGTGGAAATTAACGCAGCCAGAAGATCGAAATCGTTTCTTGCCTGACACCTCAGCATTTATACCTACTAAAGTGACACTAGAAGCTGGTGATCTATTAATTTTCAATAGCTTACAGCCACATGGAATAAGGGCAAACAATAGTGACCAAGTGCGTTGTGCACAATATATCTCCATGATGCCAGCGGAAGAAGACAACGAGTCGTTAAAAGAATGGCGCGTAAACTCATGGCGTGATCGCATTGCTCCTGAAGGCTACGCCTTTCCAGGTGATCCGCGCAAATGGGAACAAACGAAATACGAAACAGCTAGCCTGAATGCATTAGGCAAAAAGATTCTAGGACTAGATCGCTGGTAAAATGAAAAGCTCGAATTTATTCGGGCTTTTTCTTTTTCGCGTAAATGTCTAAATTGGGATATGAAAAAACTGCTACTCCTATTCGTCCTATTTAGCCTTAGTGCAACCGCCCAAATCGCGGAGAAAGTCAAATCAATGAAAGCCCACACGGGTTATTTCAACTTCTATTACGACGAGTCAAACGATAAGATCTTTTTAGAGGTCAAAAAACTCAACGAAGAGTTTCTTTATACCTATTCCCTCGCGCAAGGCATAGGAAACAATGACCTGGGCTTAGACCGCGGTCAACTCGGAAACGAACAGGTAGTTTTCTTCGAGAAACAAGGAAACAAAATCTTCTTAGTACAGCCCAACACTCAATACCGGGCGAATACAAGTAATCCTTTAGAGAAATTATCCGTGCAGCAAGCCTTCGCGAAGTCCGTATTATATGGATTTAAGATCGAAAGCGCCTCTGATGGTGCTTATTTAATCGATATCACTGATTTCCTGATGCAAGACGCACATGGTGTGTTAAAGCGCTTGACACAGGCAAAACAGGGATCGTATAGTTTAGATAAGTCCAAAAGTTCTTTGGCATTAGATCGCACGAAATCCTTCCCTAAAAATACCGAATTCGAGGCGCGCTTGACTTTTGCAGGCAATGGCACTGGAGCTGAAATACGTTCTGTAGCACCCAATGCAGATTATGTGAGCGTGGTAGAGCACCATTCTTTCATCGAATTACCAGACAATAAATACACACCGCGCTTGTTTGATCCTCGTTCAGGAGCGAATGCGATCTCTTTTCAAGACTACTCTTCCCCGGTGAATGAAGTTGTTTTGAAGCAATGGATTACGCGCCACCGTTTGGAGAAAAAAGACCCCAAAGCGGCGGTGAGTGAGGCAGTCAAACCAATCATCTATTACCTAGATAACGGT
>JBIILT010000272.1:0-2591 GCA_044338355.1 Aquirufa sp. | reverse complement strand
TATCTATTTCTATTAGACAAAATATTTTAGTTCCTATTCTATATTTGTACTGTATTATACTTCATCAAAGGTAGAGGCCAGCGGATTTTTTTCGGTGGCCTTTCTTTTTAAAAACATAAGTCATGATCATAGGTGTCCCTAAGGAAATTAAAATTCAGGAGTTTCGAGTAGGCTTAACTCCGGCGGGTGTTCAAGGTTTAACGGCCAACGGACATCAAGTATACGTTCAAAAGTCAGCTGGAGAAGGATCAGGTCTCACTGACGAGCAATATATGGCAGCGGGAGCCACCCTTTTAGCTACAGCGGGAGAAATTTATTCCATAGCCGATATGATCGTTAAAGTGAAAGAACCTTTAGCAGCTGAGTATCCCCTTATAAAACGTAATCAAATTCTATTTACTTATTTCCATTTTGCTGCTTCAAGAGAATTAACGGAAGCAATGATTGCTTCTGGTGCGGTTTGTATTGCCTATGAAACAGTGGAATTAGCGGATCGAAGTCTGCCTTTATTGACTCCAATGTCCGAAGTGGCCGGTCGAATGGCGATTCAGGTAGGTGCCTTTTATTTAGGTAAGCCTCAAGGTGGGAAAGGAAAGATGTTAGGAGGTGTACCAGGAGTGAAGCCGGCGAATGTCCTAATTTTAGGAGGCGGTGTTGTAGGAACTCAGGCGGCTAAAATGGCAGCTGGTTTAGGAGCAAATGTCACTATTATGGATACAAATCTGGCGCGTTTACGCTATTTAGATGACGTAATGCCAGCTAATGTCTCTACCCAGTTTTCTACTTCTTATGCGATTCAAGAAGCTTTATCTTCGGTGGATTTAGTGGTGGGTGCGGTTTTATTGCATGGTGCCAAAGCTCCTCATTTGATTAAACGTGAGGACTTGAAGAAGATGGCTCCAGGCACGGTTTTAGTGGATGTGGCAGTGGATCAAGGAGGATGTATTGAAACCTGTAAGCCTACCACGCACGAGAATCCTATTTATGAAATAGACGGAATAGTGCATTATTGCGTGGCTAATATGCCAGGAGCGGTGCCGCAAACTTCTACGATGGCATTAGCGCAAGCAACATTACCTTACCTACATCTGTTAGCTAATTTGGGTTGGACTGAGGCTTGCATCCAAAATGAAGCCTTGAATAAAGGATTGACAATCTATGATGGCAAATTATTCCATCCAGGTGTAGCGGCTACTTTCAATCTCTAAAAGAACCGTTCGTGAAAATTGACCAAGAATATCTCGTGTGTGGCTCTGGTAATGGCCGTGTATAGCCATCGCAGGTATTCTGGGTCGATTTGTTCCTCTTTTAAGTAACCCTGATCTACAAAAACGGCAGACCATTGTCCACCCTGAGACTTATGTACAGTTAAAGCATAGGCGAATTTCACCTGTAAGGCATTTAAATAGGGATCTTTTCGAATGGCTTCTGTACGTTCTTTTTTCTTAGGAATGTGGGCATAATCCTCGCAAACAGAGTCATATAGTTTTTTGTTTGCCTCTTTACCTAAAGCTGATTCAGCTGAATGCAAAGTTTCTAAGAGGATTTTAGCCTCAATGGTCGGATGATCTTCGTAATCACATAGCCGTAAAGAAACATCTAGGAAACGCTGCCCATGCATCTCTTCTTCCCGTTTGATCTTCATAATCTCTACAAAATCGCCGTTAGCTAGAAATCCCGCAGGAGAATCCTCCTCTAACCAGTGGTAATTATTACGGACAATCATTAATAAGTCTCCGCTAGAAATTTCATCCTCTTGGTAAAGGATGGTTCTTCTCACAAATTCATTCAATTGAACGGCACTTTTATTCGATCTGGTGAGCAAAATCGTTTCCTCTTTACCAAACTTCTTATAGGCATAATGCATCCCATCTTCCATCTTCTCACCAGTCATTCGAAAGATATCTTTGAAAGATTTGGTATTGAATTGAATGGCAGTGGAATTCGCTAATAGCAATTGTCTTAAGGCAGTCGCGTTGTATAAAATTCCGGAGTCAAGGTCTTGGCGCATGACATCTGTTAACTCATGATCCAGTACCTCCATGTGGAATTCCGAGGAAATATAGTCTTTTGAAAGGGCAGGAGAGAGGCTTTTGCCCACCGGAGGCAATTGGGCCGTATCCCCGACGAAAATTATTTTGTTACCTGTGTGTCCATTTTCTGGATTCGTAAATACGTATTCGATTAAATCGGTTAACAGGCTATTTGTCCCAAAATCTGATTCATCCGTAATCATCGATGCCTCATCCACGATAAAGACCGTATTGGTGGCATAATTATTCATACGCTGAAAACTCAATGCACCAGAATTAGGATTACTAACCTGTCGGTAAATCTTTTTGTGAATAGTGCTCGCTTTCTTCTTGGCATAATTAGCCATCACCTTTGCGGCACGACCCGTAGGTGCGATCAATTGGGTCTTGTATCCAAAAGCAGGTAAGATTTTAATCAAGGTCGAAATAACGGTTGTCTTTCCCGTTCCAGCATACCCTTTGATGATAAAGGTTAAGGGAGCCCACTCGTCTTTATTGAGCACAAAAGTACTCAGTTTTTGAAACAAAGACGCCTGAGAGGGTGTCGGTTCAAAAGGG
>JBIILT010000271.1:0-2596 GCA_044338355.1 Aquirufa sp. | reverse complement strand
TTCATGATAGGAGCTGACTGTGTCATAGCACCCCACCAATACGTATCTGCAGCTTTAGTAATTGCATAGATATTGTCTGGAGTCAATGAATATAATTTAGGATCTACACCTGCAGAACCATTTTTTCCAGCACTTGGGAAAACGTAATCAGGGATAGAAACTTCACCATTTGATCCAAAAGTATATTGACCGTGAGATGGTGATTTTCCAGCATACTTATCAGCTAAGTATAAATATTGACCTAATTCCTTTGCGTTTAATGATTGAACATCGTTCGCAACGTTTTGAGTTCCATAGTAAGAACTGAAAGTAATTTTAGGTGCACCTGTTTTTCCTTTTTTAGTTGTGATGATAACAACACCATTCGCTGCACGAGAACCATAAATAGAAGAAGCAGAAGCATCTTTCAAGATCTGGATAGTCTCAATGTCATTCGGGTTTAAGTTACCTTGGTTCTCCGTAGGAGTACCGTCAATAACATATAAAGGATCATTGTTACCAATAGTACCAAAACCACGAATACGAACTGTTGCATTACCACCTGGAGTCGCATCATTCACGATAGTCACACCAGAAGCACGACCTTGTAATTGTTGAGCGAAAGTAGTGGCAGGTACAGCTTGTAAATCTTTTGCGTCCACTGTCGTTACTGCACCAGTAATAGCTCTTTTAGACTGAGAACCGTAACCTGTTACAACAACTTCATTTAAAGTAGAACTTTCTTCAGCTAAACGAACTGTAATTGAGGTTTGAGAACCTAATTTAACGTCTTGTGAAGAGAAACCTACTGAAGAAACAGTTAAAATACTATTGCTTTCAGCAGAAATAGTAAAGTTACCGTTGGCATCTGATGCAACACCAGATTTAGAACCTTTAACGATAACCGAAGCGCCCGGTATGCCATCGCCATCTTTTGCAGCAACGACTTTACCCGTGATCTTGTTACCTTGAGCGGATGCAGCATGACTCCCAAGAAACAGAACCAATACAGCAAATACACCCAGTAGTTGAGTTAGTAATTTGTTTTTCATAAAATTGTTTTTTGTTAGAAAATGAGAAAAATGGTTAATTTTTTAATTAAATAATTTTAAATGCCCTCCTTTCTTAGTTTAAAAAATGAAACATACGATTATTTGTTAGTACTATTTGTTACCAAATTGTGAACAAATATATAACAAAATTGTTATTTTCTAAAATTATATAAATTTATTTGGCATTTTTATGAGTAATAAGTATGCTATACTGTCTTTTCAAAGTTAATCAAAAAGCATCCATTAACTATTAATGAACGTCTGTTTGCAACAAAATCGAGGCCTACTTTATAAGGAAATTGGCAGAACAACATATACTAATGATGGAAGTTCGTTTATTAGTAGAAAATGAATAGCTTGAGGGCTATGAATCAAATCGACAATAACTGGGTAGCTGCCCATACTAAACACCGCTTAGTAAAGGGTCATAAAAAAACGTTTGGACATGTACTCGTCATTGCAGGAAGTCCGGGTAAGATAGGCTCAGGTATTCTGTGTGCTAGAGCAGCCTTACAGTTCCTCCACACCTGAGGTGACAGAGTCCACTTTGATCGAAAAGGCTTTACAGTGAAAATCAGGTTCCTGAGCGAAAACTGAAAAAGAGAGGAAAAATAAAATGCCGCATGTACGCATGCGGCAATTTACTCATTTAAACTTAGTTATTGGGATCTCTTTTAGACGCCTAAACTCCAGCCCTCACGATACGTGCGTTTAACAAATTGATTTGCCGCATCGAAATTCGTCACGCGCATGTTTTCATTATCCCACAGCAATTTCGTGTTCGATCCAGGATAATGGTTTCCTCTACCAGTAGTTCGAGGGAAAGGCATGTCTGCTACACGAATCGCTAGATTCGCCATCAAGATAGCTTCCGTTAATGGTCCAGCCATTTCAAATGAAGAACTCATTTGCTTGTTTCCGTAACCTGCAATCGCACCTTCTACCCACTGCGCATAGTGACCTTCTGCACTGCCTGGTACGCGTTCTAATTTTTGCTTCACCTTCACTTCTTGATTTCTAGAAAGAGGTAATAAACGTGGATTAGCCGCATATTCACTGGCCATCATTTTTCCTTTCGTACCGATAAATAAAATACCTGAGTTTCCATCACCAAACATTTCGTCCGGACCTAATTCTTCTGGGCGCTCTGGTTTAATACCACCGTCCATCCAATGCATGGTAACCGGCCCTTTCGTTTTAGACGTCTTAGGGAACGTTAACGTGGCATGACTCGATGGAGGGCAGCTATCAGGGAATACCCCTCTTTGGCCAAAAGCCGTAAAGACACTACCCACACTTGCCTGAACATCAGACGCATATTTAAGGCCTAAAACGCGGAAAGGAGCTTCCATTAAATGGCAACCTAAATCACCGAGAGCACCTGTTCCATAATCCCACCAACCTCTCCATGAGCCTGGAATTAAATTATCCACATAATCTTTATAAGGTGCCGTTCCTAACCATAAATCCCAATCTAATCCAGCTGGAACCGGTGGCTTAGCGGTAGACCAAGGAATCCCCTGTGGCCAGATAGGACGATTTGTCCAAATTTGGACCGTATGCAC
>JBIILT010000270.1:0-2597 GCA_044338355.1 Aquirufa sp. | reverse complement strand
ATAAGGCAGTTACGTATTTTAATCAAGCTATAGTGGACGAGGAGGAAAGCTATGATTATATGTTTCAGGCGGCAACCTCTTTTGGGACTAAACTAAAGCAAGTAGCGGCAGAGGACCGGGAGACTTTAGAAAAAGAAGGTTACGCTTTCAATTTACATGCCATTGTAGGTGGACAAATGCCAAAAGATGCAGAACACAAGCTATTTCTCATCTTCCCGGAAGGCAATTGGATCGAGATTAACGATGGGTTAAAATACCAGATTATTGGTAATTCGAATTATGGGAAACCTTTATTAAATCGCAATTTGACCCATGAAACCTCCTTGAAAGAGGCCTTAAAAATGGGCTTCTTATCCTTCGATGCCACACAAGTGAGCGCGAACGATGTAGATTACCCCATCGATGTAGTGGTTTATGAGAAAGGTAGCTTCAAGGCGAAAGAGATAAGATTGTATAAAGAAGATATGGAAGCCATTTCCGATGACTGGAATGAAGCCTTGCGTCAATCTTTAGCGAGAATAGATGAAGGTTGGATGAAAGATTTAATCTCCCCCTCGAAATGATCGCTCGCATAAAGCACAACCTACGGTATGATTACAGTGAATCGGTCACTTTGGACCCTCATGTATTGTATTTGCATCCGCGTAAAAGTGCTCTTTTAACAGTCCAAGATTTCCAATTAGACATCCAACCTAGCCCAGTACAAATTTCCAAAAACCTGGATCCAGAAGGAAACATTCAAAATATTTTATTTTTCAAAGAGCCTACCTCTTTTTTATCCATCGAGGTAAATGCCGTAGTGGAAACGACTGAATTCAACCCATTTGACTTCGTCTACTTCCCCTTTGAAAGCAAAACATTACCTATTACGTATTCGAATTCCTATCAAAAAACCTTAAGCCCCTATCTAGGCTTGGAAGGTGTAACGCCTACGGTAGAACAAATGGCTCGCCAGATAGCATCAGGTGTCCGTTACAGCACATCAGACTATCTTTCTGCATTGAACGAGTTCATATCTTCTAATTTTGCCTATGAGATTCGCGAGGAAGGAAATCCGAACACTCCGGAATTTACCCTGATTAATCGGAAGGGTTCATGTCGTGATTATGCCGTTTTATTCTCCGCCTTATGTCGAGCAATGGGATTAGCGACACGATTTGTATCTGGCTATTACATTGGGGTGGCACCAGTGGATGTTCCTAATCAGACTCACCATTTGCACGCCTGGGTGGAAGTTTATTTGCCTGGTGGTGGTTGGAGAGGCTACGATCCGACCCAGCATGAGGTCGTTTCAGGAAATCACATCCCGTTAGCCGCGTCTTGTTTGCCGGAGGAAATCACACCTGTCCATGGATCATATCGAGGCGCCGCAAGTTCGCTATTAACAACAAATGTATTTATTGAAAGAATCTAGCCGACTAATAATTGGGCTAAAAGGTAATCTGCAATCAAAATCGCAATACACGAATTAGTTACTGCAGCGGTACTTGCTGTACCTACTTCATAAGCCCCACCTTTCGTATAGAATCCTTTAAAGGCGGAAATCGTTACGATTAAAAAGGCAAACACCACTGATTTCGTCAAAGCAAAAATCATGTAGTTTTCTTTGAATTGGAATTGTAGTCCTTTGATGTATTCTTGTGGAGAGATGGCTCCTGTTAACCATCCCGCTAAATACCCGCCATAAATAGCTAAAAAGCAAGCCAGGGTAACTAACATGGGGAAAGTAATTATCGCTGCGATGATTTTAGGTAATACTAAATAAGAGCGGGAGTTAATCCCCATCACCTCTAGCGCATCAATTTGCTCCGTAATTCGCATTGTTCCTAATTGACCTGCAATATTTGATCCGATTTTACCGGCTAAAACAACGCAAGTAATGGTAGGACCCATTTCCAAAATGGTTGTATCACGCACGATTAAGCTGATGATGTACTGCGGAACAAAAGGGTTATCCATATTAGCCGCGGTCTGAACGCAAGTCACAGCACCTAAAAACGAGGAGACGATGGCCACAATCATAACCGAGTTAATTCCGATGTCGACACATTCTTGAAATGTTAAGGCTAAATAAACCCGAAATTTTTCTGGATTTGTAAAAAGCTTACCCAGGAAGATTAAATATTTGCCTAATTTTGACATCTGATTGGTATATTACACATCGATATTTATCAAAGATAATGAACAAAACGGCAATTATTAGTGGGGGTAGCCAGGGAATTGGCAAAGCGTTAGTAAAAAAATTCCTTTCGGAAGGTTTTACAGTCTACACGTGTTCGCGAAAAGGCGAGAAATTAAAGGACCTTTCGGCCGAGTTCAATTCGTCGTTATTACACACCTTTGTCGCAGACTTAAGCGATAAAAAGCAATGTCAGGACTTTGCTGGATGGGTTTTAGGCCAAACCAAATCCATCGATGTACTAATCAACAATGCAGGCTTTTTTATGCCAGGTCAAATTCAGAACGAAGAAGATGGCGTTCTAGAGCGTCAAATCGAAGCAAATTTATACAGCGCGTATCATTTGACACGTGCCATTTTACCGACTTTACAGGCCCAAAAATCAGGCCACATTTTCACCATATGCTCTACTGCGTCT
>JBIILT010000002.1:0-31742 GCA_044338355.1 Aquirufa sp. | reverse complement strand
CTTTGGCAATGTCCTTTACTTGCTTCTTTACCCGAGACTTCTTGTTATCCCAATCCGGCGAACCCAGTTTAGACATCGAAGGAGGGGCTCCTTCTTTGCCGGAATATTTCGAGATTTTATGAAGTGAATGAATCGAAACGGATAAAACATCATCATCGCGGTAAATCAACCTAATCACTTCTTGCTCTCCGTTTGCTGTTTCTACTAAATTTAAACCCGCAAAACGTCCGATACCATAATCGATATGCGTGACGAAATCACCCACTTGTAAAGACCGAAGTTCCTTCAAGGTTAAGGCCTTATTCTTCGAAAACTTATTCTTTTCCTTATAGCGGTGGTAGCGCTCAAATAGCTGGTGATCTGGATAAAAGGCCACCTTTGTTTGTTCGTCCACAAAACCCTCACGCAAGGAGATCTGCAAAGGTTTAAATTGAATACTGGTATTAATTTCGTTAAAAATCACTTCGAGGCGCTCTAATTGCCGTGGGGATTCTGAACTGATGATGTTGTGAAAACCGTGGGTTTGGTTGTCTAATAGGGTGGTAGCTAGACGTTCGAAGTCCTTCTGAAAGGCACCTGGATTCTTCGAGGGAAATACGATGGTTTCTGAATTTTTCAGATGAGATCTTTTGCCAAATTCGATACATGGGAAGCCTTGAAGCGATTTTTTAATCGTCTTTGCCGTTTCCCACCGTTCCTCTGGCTTATTTAAAAGGTTAATGTCAGAGGATGAATTGACCTGGTAGACCATCGTCCCTTTTTCAAAATTTTCCGTCAATACATCGCTCAGGATGCTCAGATCCTTTATCCAGATCTTCGTATTTTCAGGCAAAAAGGTAAAGAAGGATTCCCGCGTCTCTTGGATCAGTTTGGTCTGCACATCGGGAATGAGGTGCATGGCAGAAACAGATTGAATAGAAAGTTGGGTTTCTGGGTGGAAAGTACGAATGCTCTCTACTTCGTCGCCAAAGAAATCGATGCGGTAGGGGTATTCTGCCGCATAGGAGAATACGTCTAAAATACCGCCACGCACGGAATATTGACCCGCTTCGTAAACGAAATCGGTTCGCTCGAAATCGTATTCATTCAGCGTTTCTGCAACAAAATTACGGTCTATTTTATCTCCTACCCGGATGGATAGGGTATTTTTTATTAACGACTTTCGGTTGATTACTTTCTCAGTCATCGCGGCGGGGTAGCTGACGATGGCGAGGCTTTGGCCATTGTAATTACTTAACATGTTGAGCACTTCTGCTCTTAATAAGACATTTGCGTTGTCCACTTCCTCCCATTCATAGGGTTTCTTATGGGACATCGGGAATAGGATCACAGAAGTGTCACCTACGAGTGCCTGAAGATCGTTATAAATGTATTGCGCCTCCTCTTTTTCCTCGCAAATAATCAGAAAGGGCTGTTGCTCCTTTAAAAGGGCAGACATTAAAACGGTGTCGAGGGAGCCGCAAAGGCCTTTCAGGTGGAGGGATTCGCCCGGTTTGGACGTAGTTATTTTGTCAGAAATGCTTTGGACAATTCCGTCGCTCTGGTAGATACTTAGAAATTCTTTGACGATCATACGTGCAAAAATTCCCCACAAAATTTACGTAGGGCTTGCAAAGGTAGGAAATTTTGTATCTTTGTGCATCTACAAAAAGGGGTGCCCGTAAAAAAGGCTGAGATTATACCCATTGAACCTGATGCGGGTAGTGCCGTCGAAGGGATTTTGTCGAGTTTTTAACACTGAAAACTCAGAAAAAATCATCAATGTAAGGGTTAAAAGTTAAATCATAACAGGATTTGGCTCCTTTACCTGTTGCTAAAATTTCAAAAAATGAAAAAGGCAACAACGCTTATTATTACGCTTATTTTGTGTGCGCAAACACTTTTTGCGCAAAAAATCCAAGGGATTGTTTTTGATCAAGAAACCAAAGCACCCTTATGGGGTGCATCCGTTTCCATCAAAGGAAGTCCCAAAGGAAACGTTACTGATTCGAAAGGACGTTTTCAACTCGCAATTTCACCTAATTCAACTATTGCTGTGAGCTTTGTGGGCTATGAGCCGGTAGAAGTTTCGGCAGATCAAGCGAACAAAATCGGGCTGAAAAAATCTAATTTCTTGCAGGATGAGGTCGTTGTACGTGCAACACGTGCGGATGAAAATTCCGCGATGGCCTATTCGAATGTGTCAGCGGCGGAATTAGGGAAAAGTAATTTAGGTCAGGATATGCCTCAATTACTCAACTTTACGCCTTCAGTTGTCACCACTTCTGACGCGGGTGCGGGTATTGGTTATACCGGAATTCGCATTCGCGGATCAGATGCCACCCGTGTGAATGTGACCGTGAATGGTATTCCGATTAATGATTCGGAGTCACAAGGAACCTTCTGGGTGAATATGCCTGACTTTGCGAGTTCAGTTAATTCGGTTCAAATTCAGCGCGGGGTAGGAACTTCTACGAATGGTGCCGGTGCTTTCGGCGGATCGGTGAATATGCAAACGAATACTTTTGAGTCTAAAGCTTATGGAGAAGTACATTCCTCTGGGGGTTCTTTTGGAACGTTAAAAACAACGATCAAAGGTGGATCCGGCTTATTAGGAGGGAAATTTACACTAGACGGTCGATTATCGCGCATCGAATCCGATGGTTTTATTGACCGCGCCTCCTCTAATTTGCTATCTGCGTATTTTTCTGCGGGTTATTTTGGCAAAAAAAGCTTCGCCCGTTTTAACTACTTTACCGGTAATGAAAAGACGTACCAGTCTTGGTATGGAACTCCCGAAAGTAGAGTCACGGGTTCTGTAGCCGATATGCAAGCCTTTATCGACCGGAATTATTTAAGTCCTCAGGATGCAGAAAATTTAGTAAAAAGCGGCCGCACCTACAACTATTATACCTACGATAACCAAACGGATAACTATGCTCAAGATCATTTTCAATTAATTACGAACCACCGTCTGACGGAGGCTTGGAACTTGGATTTGAATGCGCATTATACGTATGGTCGGGGGTACTTTGAGGAGTTTAGACCTACTACCGATCTGACTAATTATGGCATCGCATCTTCGCTAAAAAGCGTAGATGTTATTCGCCGCAAATGGCTAGATAATGATTTTTACGGATCGACATTTGCTTTGAATTATACAGGTTCGCAGAAAATTAAATTTACGTTCGGTGGAGCGTGGAATCGCTATGTGGGCCGCCATTTTGGGGTATTGCAGGATCCATTTCCGGGAAGAGAATGGTACCGTAGCCGGTCTCAAAAAACGGATTTAAACCTATATGCAAAAGGGAATATCATTTTGTCTTCGGCGTGGAATGCCTATGTAGATATGCAATACCGGACGGTAGGCTACCGCATGTTAGGAACAGCTGATAAGTTTTTATCTATAGATTCTGAAAATACGTACTCCTTTTTCAATCCTAAATTTGGTCTAACGCATCAAGTTTCAGAAAAATCGAAAGTCTATGGTTCTGTTTCAGCAGGAAGTAAAGAGCCTAGTCGCCAGGATTTTGTGGATAATGCTGCCGGAGCCCCTCGTCCGGAATATCTGCAGGATTACGAGTTAGGTTATGAGCGTTCAGGCCAAAAATATGGATTACAATTGAATGGTTATTTTATGAATTACCAGGATCAATTAGTGTTGACGGGGGCTGTCAATTCAACTGGAGATGCCATTCGGACAAATGTGGAATCGAGTTACCGTTTAGGTTTAGAGTCCATGCTTAACATCCAAATTTCTAAGCGCCTAGTTTGGAGTGGAAATGTGACATTAAGCCAAAACCGGATCCGTCAATTCAAGGAGGAAATCGTTGATTATGATACCTATGATATGGCTTTTATTGATCATGAAAACACAGATATTGCCTTTTCTCCTTCGTTCATCTATGGAAGTACGTTAACCTATACGGCAGGGGCTTTTGAAGCAAGTCTGTTACGTAAATATGTAGGGAAGCAGTATTTAGATAATACTTCAGATGATGCTCGATCACTCGCTGCCTATAACACACATGATATTCGATTGAAATACTCGCTGAAGAAAGGTCCAGTTTTCACGCTATTGTTAAACAATGTGTTAAATGAGCAGTATTCATCTAATGGCTACACCTATTCATACCGTTACGCAGGTGCTATGACAACAGAAAACTTCTATTACCCGCAAGCCGGATTTAATTTCTTGCTAGGAGCAAGCCTTCGCTTCTAAAAGCAAAAAGCCTCAGAGCGTAAATTCTGAGGCTTTTTTATTAGTTCATTAAATCCCACTTCCAACCCCATTTCGCGAGGCGGTAACGTACCGAGTACCAAAGTACGCCCAACCCATAAATCGAGCTACGCTTGAAGTTAATCGAGGATGCTTCGTCGAAATACTTGGTCGGACAAGTCACTTCGCCTACCTCGAATCCTTTCCAGAATAATTGCAAAACCATTTGGTTATCGAAGATGAAATCATCGTCGCATTTCGTGAATTTCACAGCTTCCAACGCTTCTTTCGAAAACGCGCGGTAACCCGTGTGGTATTCAGACAGCTTTTGGTCAATCATAATATTCTGGAACAAGGTCAACAAGCGATTTGCGATGTATTTGTAAATAGGCATCCCACCCTTTAATGCGCCTTTTCCTAAGATGCGAGAAGCAAAAACGACGGGATACAAGCCATTCCCAATGATGGAAATCATGGCTTTCAATAACATGGGAGTATATTGGTAATCTGGGTGCAACATGATCACGATGTCACCGCCTAGTTCTAAAGCTTTCGTATAGCAGGTCTTTTGATTGCCCCCATAACCCAGATTTTTATCGTGTCTAATGACGTGCTTGATGCCTACCGCTTTCGCTACTTCAACGGTATTGTCAGGGCTATGATCATCTACTAAAATTACCTCGTCTACCCAATCGTGGGGTATTTCATGGTATGTTTTTTCCAGGGTTAGTGCTGCCTTGTATGCGGGCATAACGACGATGACCTTTTTACCTTCGTACATAAATTTTCTGAGCTATTTTTGCGACCTTTGTGCGGCCGAAGTGTAAAATTAAATATTTATGAGCGAAACGCTATTTTTTCTTCTTTTTTCAGTGGGTGTGATGGCAGTGATGCTAATCGATTTAGGGGTGTTTAAGAAAGATACTGCCGAAGAAGTGACCTTTAGAGAAGCAGGTTTCTGGACGGGAATGTGGGTTTTGTTAGCAATTGCGTTCTATATTTTCCTAGGCTATAACGGAGCAATGGTCCACGGAATTTCCGATATGGCTAGTTTGAAAGCGGTGCAACAGGCTTATGCTTCACACATTGATTTAGGGACTGGATCTTACACGGAAGCCCTAGCTATTTTTCAGAATAATCTTTCGCTAGAGTTTATCACAGGCTACTTAGTAGAGTATTCTTTGTCTGCAGATAACGTATTCGTCTTTATTTTGATCTTTAATTCTTTTGGGGTCCAAAAACGCTACTACAAAAAAATCCTCGTTTGGGGTATCTTAGGAGCCATTATTTTGCGATTGATATTCATCTTTTTAGGGGCGGCTTTATTGCAGAAGTTTGATTGGATTATCTATGTTTTTGGCGCGTTCTTGGTCTATACCGGTGTGAAGATTTTGTTCTCGAAACACGAAGAGGAGGAGATTAATTCCGCCGAGCATCCGATTGTCAAGTTACTTTCGAAGTATTTTAATGTATATAAACGAAACGTGATCGGTCATTTCTTCGTTCGCATGAAGAATACGAAGAAGCTCTTTATAACACCCATTTTCGTGGTGGTTGTGGTGATTGCTTTTACCGATATTCTTTTCGCTGTGGATTCGATTCCCGCGATTTTCTCTATCTCGAAAGACCCTTATATTGTCTTCTTTTCTAACGTTTTTGCCGTGATGGGCCTTCGTTCTTTGTTCTTTTTTCTATCCAGTTTGATGGGCTTGTTCCGCTTCTTGCCGATGGGTTTAGGCGTTCTGTTGAGCTTTGTGGGAGGCAAGATGCTAGCGCATTCGAAGCTGGAGGAATGGGGATTTGGTACGCTCTCTTCTTTAGGAGTGATTATTGGTATTCTTGCGATCAGTATATTATTAAGTGTTTTCTTTCCAGAAAAGAAAAAGGCCTAGTGCCATTCCTTGACCATTTTACGGTACTGAAGAGGTGGGGTTTTCATCCAGACTTTAAACTGTTTATTGAAGTGTGATAGATTGCCAAATCCGCTCTCAAAACACACCTCAATCATGGGTTTGCTAGTGGTACGCAATAAGGTACACGCATGCTTTACTCTAAATTCGGTCACTAATTCCACAAACGTTTTGTTCGTCACTTTCTTGAAATAGCGGCAAAAAGCTGTTTCTGTCATGTTGGCAAGATGAGCTACCTCGTCTAAATGCACTTCCTGGGTGTAATTAGCAATTACATAGGCATATACTCGATTAATTCGCTCTAAATCACCTTCTGCAATGGCATAATTTCCTTCCGTAGTTTCGATGGCTTGCACATCCGCCGTTGAAATTCCGATGGTATGTAATATCTGCAAAAAGGCGATTAATTGTGGGAAAGGAGGCATGTCTACTAGCGCTAACATTTCTCTTGCGATGCGATCTTGTGTAGGTCCTACGATGGAGAATCCTGTTTTGGCTTTTTCTAATAGGTTTTTCAATCCAATACAAGCCTCATTCGAAAGAAAATCTTCTCCTAAAAAATCACGTCGAAAATGAATAACCAAAGCTTGGGCACCATCCACTTCGATCTCTTCTAGCAACCAATCTTTCCGGTGATTTTGCCAGCAATGAGGTAAGTTACTCCCTAAAAGTACCAGATCTCCGGGTCTGAAATCACTGATCTGATTACCAATGAAACGCTTGCCTTCGCCAGCAATGATTAGGGTTAATTCTAACTCAGGATGAAAATGGTAAAGTGCATCAAAACGTGCTTGTTTTACGTGCTTGATTTGAAATCCGAAGCCGAGGTGTTCGAGCTGTGCTTTCATATAATTTTAGCCTATTGAGTTGTTTATATCCGAAGAAGGGTAAAATTGCATCTTTTTTGGCCAAAATAAAGGTAGACTGACGAAATAATTTTATAAATCTTTGCAAGAAAAAAAGATGCTTTTAGATAAATTCCCAGTTTCACCAGCCGATGTAGCCTATTTCGCAGAAAATGGCCATGCATACATTCCTGGGCTAATCTCAGCTACCGAATTACAACCTTATCGTCAGGCTATTTTAGATTGGGCACAGGATTTTAGGGCTCAGCAAAAACCCATGGAAGAGAGAGATACCTATGGGAAAGCTTTTTTGCAGATGATGAATTTGTGGGAAACTTCAGAAACGGTGAAGGAATTTACCTTATCAAAGCGCTTTGCGGGAGTGGCTGCTCAACTACTAGGGGTTAAAAATGTTCGTCTATACCATGACCAAGCTCTATTTAAAGAGCCAGGTGGAGGACATACACCTTGGCATCAAGATCAATCCTATTGGCCCTTGGATACGCCTAAAACGGTTACAATGTGGATGCCCCTAGTGGATATTGAGGAGGGAATGGGCATGTTGACATTTGCCTCTAAATCCTCGGGAGCGGATTTGCCTAAAATTGAGATTTCTGATGCCTCCGAATCATTGATTGGCGATTACGTCGCTAAACAAGGATATGAAATTGTGGCTCAAAAATCCATGAAAGCCGGTGATGCCACCTTCCACTTGGGTTGGACGCTACACAACGCACCTGGTAATGAATCAACTAAAATGAGGGAGGTAATGACCATCATCTATATGGATGCGGAGGCTCGAGTGATGGAGCCACAAAATCCAAATCAGGAAGCCGATCGTCAGCGATGGTTACAGGGTTTAGCCCCAGGATCACCAGCTGCCTCTGCCCTAAACCCGCTTATTTGAGGTTAGGGCAGTCGCAGTCGTTTTTCTTAAATAAGGACCATTTTTTCTTATAAAGCTTGGGCTGGCGTTGACTCGCGCAGGAGCCGGCAAGTAAGCCAATACAGAGAATAAGTAGTAGATAACGCATTATTTTAAACGTGCTTTAAAGTAATTTATCGCTAATCCCCAAGCCTCTTCTGTCGCTACTTTATCATAAGCTGGGTTCGAAGGATTCGCAAAAGCGTGTTGTGCATCGAAGATTTTTGTTTGGATTCCTTTGCCTGCCGTCTTCATATTCGCCTCAAATTCTTTCACTACAGTTGGGTTTATAAATTGCTCTTTCCCTGCAAAGAGGCCCAAGACATCTGTTTGTAATAAACGCAATTGCTCCACATCCTTCACAGGCATTCCATAATACATCACGCAAGCAGCCGCTTGTTTGCCCGCTAAAATAGAAGCTTTCAAGGATAATGCTCCGCCAAAACACCAGCCTACCGTCGCAATCTTCGCTTTAGGTCCCACATAGGCAATGGCTCCTTTAATGATGGCTTCTAAACGAGCAGGATTCGCACCTCCCATATATTTTGCGGCATCTTCTCTAGTAGTCGCTACTTTTCCATCGTACATATCGATGGCTAACACATTTACATTGCCTAAAGTGCTGTAGAAATGTTCTGCCTCTCTTTTGATGTGGTCATTTAAGCCCCACCATTCTTGGAAAACGAATAAGGTAATATCAGAAGGTTTATCAGCAGGGATATAAAATCCTTTCGCCATCTGATCATCCGGCGTCTTGAATTCGACCATCACTCCACCCGCTTTGCTGACGTGGTGGTAAGGCTTCGGAAGTGCATGTGATTTGATAAAGGTTTTATTGGAGGCCAAAAGCTGCATTCCGTCTTTCTTAACGAAGCAACAAGAGACTTGAGAAAAGGCGAAAAAAGAGGAGAAAACGAGTGCTAGAGTTGCGATATATTTTTTCATAGCTTGATTTGAGAAATTTTTTCTTAAATGTAGCCGAAAATTTCTGTTTTGACCTAACTTTGTTTCAAACCTATTTATAGTCATTATGAAAAATACTTCGTTCGGAATTCTCCGAATCACTCTTGTCATTGCTCTTTTTGTCTCAACTCTTTCTGTTTTTGCACAAGCAGCAAATCCTTTGGCAGGAAAGAAAATTTTAGTTTATTCTGCAACAAAAGGCTATCGCCACTCCTCTATTAAACCAGGTCAAGTGGCCTTATTTAAAATGGCGAAAGAAAAAGGATTTTCTGTCGATACGACAGAGAATGCGGCTAATTTCACAGAGAAGAATTTAAAACAATACCGCATAGTTGTATTTTTAAATACGACGATGAACGTATTGAATGACACTCAACAAATCGCTTTTGAGCGTTATATCCAGGCTGGTGGGGCCTATTTTGGTATTCACGCAGCCACAGATACAGAATACGACTGGCCTTGGTATACGAAGTTAGCGGGTGGTCAATTCGCCTCTCACCCGGGTAATCCGAACGTCCAAAAAGGGAAATTTACCGCCGTAGATCGTACACACATTTCAACGGCGCACATGCCAGAAACATTCGATCGCACGGACGAATTTTACGATACGAAGAATTTTAACAAAGAGGTTAAAGTGTTAATCACGGTTGACGAAAAGACATACAAGGATGGCAAAATGGGGGATTTTCACCCGATGGCTTGGTACCACGAATACGATGGAGGCCGTGCATTTTACACGAATTGGGGACATACACACGAGTCATTCGAAGAGCCTCTTGTGGTACAACATATTTGGGGGGCTTTGCAATGGTTAGCTTCAGGACGCCCGCAAGATTATACGAAAAAATTACGTTCAGAATTGCCTCCTGAAGAGAATCGTTTTAACAAAGTGGTTTTAGATCGCAATTTGGATGAGCCTACGGAATTAGCTGTGACAGATGCCGGAAAGGTGTTTTTTGGAGAGCGTAAGGGTAAATTAAAAATGTATGACCCTAAGAAGGGAAAGACGAAAGTCGTAGCTGATTTGGACGTATTCTCTAAATTCGAATATGGTTTAATGGGGGTTAATATCGATCCAGATTATAACAAGAACCACTGGATGTACCTGTTTTATTCTCCGCAAACGGGGAAAGCAGATACGGCGCAACACTTATCTCGTTTTACCTATGATGATGTGAACGATACCTTAATTATGAGTTCTGAAAAGGTTCTTTTACGCGTACCAGTGAAGCGTGACGGATGTTGCCATACGGGTGGATCCATTGCATGGGATAAATCAGGTAACTTATTTTTATCAACAGGTGATGACACGAATCCATTTGATTCAAACGGTTATGGTCCTATGGACAATCGTCCAGGTCGTTCAGGTTGGGATGCGCGTGCTTCTTCTTCTAATACGAATGATTTAAGAGGAAAGATTTTGCGTATCAAACCTACGCCAGAAGGTGGTTACACAATTCCAGAAGGTAATTTGTATCCTGCAGGTATCTACCATGCGAAACCAGAAATCTATGTGATGGGTAACCGTAATCCGTACCGAATTTCGGTGGATAAGCGCACAGGCTTCTTGTATTGGGGTGAAGTAGGTCCGGATGCGGGTGAAGATTCGAAGAAATATGGTCCTCGTGGACATGATGAAGTGAATCAAGCGCGTCAGGCAGGCTATTTTGGTTGGCCATTGTTTGTGGCGGATAACCGTCCCTATAACCAGCGTGATTTTGCGAATGATAGTACTTGGGCAGTGTTTAATCCCAAAGCGCCTATCAACACCTCGCCACATAACACAGGTTTTTCTCATTTACCAGCAGCTCAAAAAGCGTTCATCTACTATCCTTACGTAGATTCTCCTGAGTTTGGTCCGGTTATAACGAAAGGTTCTCGTAATGCGATGGCTGGTCCAATCTATTATAGAGACGATTTTCCTGCTACGTCGAAGACTAAATTCCCAGCCTATTATGATGGAAAGTTCTTTGCTTATGATTGGTCACGTGATTTAATCTATACTGTTTCGATGAATGATAAAGGAGATTTCGTTCAGATGGAGCGCTTCCTACCTAATACGACTTTCTCTCATCCGATCGATTTAGAGTTTGACAATAAAGGAACGATGTATGGCTTAGAATATGGCCCTAACTGGTTTGCCGCAAGTGAAGAAGCAGCGTTATATAAAATTGAATACAACGCGGGTAACAGAACTCCTAAGGTGATAGTGTCGGTAGACAAGGCGGTAGGCGCGTTGCCTTTAAAAGCAAAATTCTCTTCCGTTGGAACCGTTGATTATGATGGAGATGCTATCAAATACGCTTGGAATTTTGGAGATGGTGGCACAAGTACGGCTGCTAATCCAATGCACGTATTTACCAAAGCAGGTGTGTACAATGTGAAATTGACTGTGAAGGACGCAGCTGGAAATTCAAAGTCAGAGGTAATCAAAATCACGGCGGGTAATGAAGTGCCAACGGTAGATGTCACGATTGAAGGGAACAAATCCTTCTATTGGAACGATAAGCCAGTCACTTATAAGGTTTCGGTTCAGGATAAAGAAGATGGTAGCCTAGCGAATAAAAAAATTACAGAAGATGAAGTAATGATGCAAATCGATTACTTAGAAGGATTTGATAAAACGGTAATCGCGCAAGGTCACCAAGCAAACACCTCTTTATCTGCAGGTAAGCGTTTGATCGATTTATCTGATTGCAAGACTTGTCACGCGATCGATAAAAAGTCGGTAGGACCTTCTTATACAGAGGTAAGTAAGAAATACCCTGCGAGCTCACAAAACATCGACGAATTATCGAAGAAGATTATTAATGGTGGTGGTGGAGTTTGGGGAGAGAATGCGATGGCAGCTCACCCACAAGTTTCTGTAGCTGACGCTCGGGAAATGGTTAAATACATTTTAGGGCTGGCAGATAAAAAGAAAGCGTCTAAGCCAGTGGCTGGACAATATGTGCCACAAGACAAAGGCAAGCCTGGAACCTATATCTTCCGTGCGATGTACACAGATAAAGGAGCGGGTAAAATTGCGCCAGTGACAGGATCGAAAGCAGTAACATTACGCGATGCGAAGATTCCAGCAGTAAGCGCAGATGCTTCGGCTAAAACAATGAAGTTTAAAGTGGACGGAATCGGAGAAATCTTAGTGGCTACAGCTTCAGGTGGATATGCGCGTTACGATGCCATCGACTTAACAGGTATCAAGAATCTATCAGTGATGGCGACCTATATGAAAGGCCAAACGGTAGGAGGTATGTTAGAGCTTAGAACAGGTAGCGTAACAGGCCCATTATTAGGTTCTATGGAAGTAAATGCTACGAAAGCGTATAACTTCCCAATTAACACTTCAGGCGTTCATGATGTCTACTTAGTGTTTGTGAATGACACGGTGAAAGAAGGAGCGCTGTATGCGTTGATGAACCTGAACTTCCAGAATTAATCTTTCGAGTATAAACGAAAAAAGCCCCGAGCGATCGGGGCTTTTTTTATGCTCTTTCGGATAATTCAAGCCATCGTAGCTCTTTCTCTTCCAGCTTATTTTTGATGTCCTCGATGGCCTTCGCCCAATCGGTTAATAACTGGAAGTCCTCTGAACCTTGATTTAGTTTTTCAACGAGGGCTTCTTTTTCTATTTCAAGTACAGCCATCTGCTTTTCTAATTCCTCGAATTCCTTTTGTTCCTTGAAGCTAAGCTTAGGTCCTTTCGGGGCTGCGGGAGCAGCAGTCGAAGGCGCTTTAACCGGACTTTGCTTTGTTGCTGGTTCATCCTCTTTATTCTCCAGAGCAATGCGATAATCCGTATAGTTTCCGTTGAAGAATTTAACTTCTCCTTCGCCTTCCACCAGGATTAATTGATCTACTAGATTATCCATGAAATAACGATCGTGGGAAACCAGTAAAAGACAACCTTGGAATTCAGTTAAGAAGTCTTCTAAGAGTTGTAAAGTGTCTAAATCCAAATCATTCGTGGGCTCATCGAGAATCAAAAAATTAGGATTCTTTACGAGCACGCGCATAAGTTGTAAACGCTTCTTTTCGCCACCACTTAGTTTTTCCACTGGTGTGTATTGCTGGGAAGTAGGGAATAAGAATTTGCTCAAAAACTGGCTTGGGCTTAGGGATTCGTTCTTTCCATAGGGAATAACTTCCGCGATTTCGGTGATCGTGTCGATGACGCGTTGTTCTGGTCGGAAATCGAAGGGGATTTGGGTATAATAACCCACCACTAAGGTTTCTCCTGGATCGATGGTGCCGGAATCTGGTTGTTCTAGACCCGTTAACAATTGTAGGAAGGTCGTTTTGCCAGCGCCGTTCTTGCCCACGATACCGATGCGGTCTTTCTTTTTAAAGGTATAGGTAAAGTCATTGATGATCTTCTTATCTCCCCAGGCCTTTTTCAGGTGGTTGATTTCGATGATCTTATTGCCTAGGCGGGACATTTGGATGTTTAATTCCAGTTTGCTGTCGTCTAGTTTCTTGTTCGCTTTTTCTTCTGTTTCGTAAAAGGCATCGATGCGGGATTGAGATTTTGTTCCCCGCGCTTTCGGTTGCTTGCGCATCCACTCTAATTCCTTGCGGTAGAGGTTTTTTGCTTTCGAAACGCTGCTGGCATCGGATGCTTCGCGTTCCGCTTTTTTCTCTAAGAAATAGGCGTAATTACCTTCGTAGGTGTATATGGAGCCGTCGGCTAATTCCATCATTTTGTTGCAGACCTTGTCTAAGAAATAGCGGTCGTGGGAGACGACTAAAACCGTAACGTTAGGGCCAGACATGATGCCTTCGAGCCATTCGATCGTTTCGATGTCCAAATGGTTAGTCGGTTCATCCAGAATCATAATGTCTGGACTTTCGATTAATAGTTTAGCCAGGGAAAGGCGTTTCTTTTGGCCACCAGATAAAGTAGAAACCTTTTGGTCGCCATCTGGAATGCCTAAGCGGCTAATGATTTGTTTTGCGCGTGCCTCGTAATCCCAGGCGTTATGGGCTTCCATTAGAGCAAAAGCGTCTTCCAGCTCTTTTGAATCACCGGAAAGCATCGCTTTCTCGTAGGATTTGATCGCTACTGCGCTCGGTAAATCGTCCGAGAAAAGGTAGTTAAGCACTTGTTCGTTTTCGGCGAAAATGGGATTCTGCGGGAGATAGCCGACGCGAATTCCTTTGCGGATGGAAATAGTTCCCTCGTCTGGAGTTTGCATCCCCATGAGGGATTCCATCAAGGTGGTTTTACCCGTGCCATTTTTTCCGATGAGGGCCACTTTTTCGCCCTTTTGGAGGCCAAAAAATAATCCTTTAAACACCCATCTTTCGCCTAGGTTGCGTGATATGTTTTCCGCCGATAAATAATTCATTCGTTTGTTGTTGAGAATTCGATTAAGAATTCGATTCCATCTCTTCTTCTCTCATTTTACGCTTCAAGACACGGCCTGAAACGCCGATACTGACTTCATACAAACCAAGTAGTGGGAATGCCACTAAAAGCTGTGAAATCACATCTGGAGAAGGGGTGATGATCGCCGCCACGATAAAAATGACAATGAGGGCATGTCTGCGATATTCCCGCATGAAGGACGGGGTTAAAATGCCTACTTGCGATAGCACATAGGCTACCATGGGTAATTGGAAAGTGATTCCACAAGCCAAAGTCAACATGGATAACAACGAAATGTAATCGTTGATATCGAATTGGTTTTGGATAGTGGGATCTAATTTAAAGTTAGCTAGAAAGTTAATCGCCATAGGGGCAACTACATAATAGCCGAAGGCAACCCCGCTAAAAAACAGAAGGGATACCCAAAAAACCGCCCCGCGTGCCGCGTTTAACTCTTTGCTTTTCAAGCCAGGTTTGATAAAGCGCCATAATTCGTGGAACATATAGGGGAAAGCAAATAATAGACCTACGATGATGGATTGTGTCAATGCCATCATGAATTGGCCAGAAACCTCTCTACTTTGGAGAATAAAATCCGCCTTCTGCATGCATAAACTAGGCATATTGAAGACTTCAGCGGCTTTGCAAAGGACTTGATTGGTATAAAAATCTGTCTTCGTAGGACCTAAAATAATCGTGCTGAAAATGAATTCCCGGAAGAACCAAGCCGCCACCGCAAAGACAAAAAAGGAAGCAACAGATCGCAGAATATGCCATCTTAATTCTTCTAAATGACCTAGGAAGGACATCTCAGTGCCATCCGATGCGTCATCGTCGTCGAAATCGTCAAAATCTTGATCTGCAGCCATGTGTTATTATAGGTATAATGGGAATTGCTTCACCCACTCATTTACTTCTGTTTTGATTGATTTCAATACCGCCTCATTATCGTGGTTCATCAAAGCTTTGTCCACCATATCCACGATTTGCGTCATATCGCCTTCTTTCAAACCACGTGTCGTCATCGCCGCCGTTCCCACACGCATACCAGAAGTAACGAATGGAGACTTGTCGTCGAATGGAACCATGTTTTTGTTAATCGTAATGTCCGCTTGAATCAAGGTATTCTCCGCTAATTTACCGCTTAAACCTTTCGGACGTAAGTCGATAAGCATCAAGTGGTTATCCGTACCACCAGAGATGATATCATATCCTTTCGATAAGAAAGCCTTCGACATCGCTTGCGCGTTCAGCTGTACTTGTTTTGCATAGTCCGCAAATGTAGGTGTCAAAGCTTCTGCAAACGCAATCGCTTTTGCTGCAATCACGTGCTCTAATGGTCCACCCTGTGTTCCAGGGAAAACAGCAGCGTCTAAGCAGGCAGACATCATTTTCAATTCGCCTTTCAAGGTTTTAAATCCAAACGGATTCTCGAAATCATTTCCCATCATAATCAAACCACCACGTGGTCCACGAAGCGTTTTGTGCGTCGTCGTCGTGATGATGTGGCAATGTTGAACTGGGTTATTTAATAAACCCTTCGCGATTAACGCAGATGGGTGAGAAATATCAGCTAATAGGATGGCACCTACGGAGTCAGCGATGGAACGAAGTCTTGCATAATCCCAATCACGAGAATAAGCAGACGCACCGCAAATTAGTAATCTTGGTTTTTCTTTAAGGGCAGTCGCTTCTACTTTGTCCCAATCGATTAATCCCGTCTCTTTTTCTACGCCGTAGAAGAAAGCTTGGAAATATTTTCCCGAGAAATTTACTGGGGAACCGTGTGAAAGGTGACCACCGTGAGATAAATCAAATCCTAAGATTTTATCACCTGGGTTTAAGAAAGATAGGAATACGGCCGCATTCGCTTGCGCTCCAGAGTGAGGTTGTACGTTTGCCCAAGCAGCTCCGAATAATTTCTTCGCGCGCTCAATAGCCAGGGTTTCCACTTCATCCACTACCTCACAACCCCCATAATAACGTTTTCCGGGTAGACCTTCGGCGTATTTATTGGTTAAAACACTTCCCTGTGCTTCCATCACCTGAGGAGAGGTGAAGTTTTCAGAGGCGATTAGTTCTATGCCAAATTCTTGGCGGTGTGCCTCCTGGTTTATCAGGTCAAAAATCTCTTTATCTCGTTGTGTAGGGAAAGTGGATGCCATAAAAATCGAATGGGGTCTGGATTACAATTTGAAAGGTCAAAAGTACGTTTTTTTCTCCGAATTGAAAAACGAAAAGCCGCTATAATAAGACAAATATCACACGCGTTTCCGCGCTTTTTTCTTAATTTTGATTTTGCATTTTGAGACAAACATGAAATTAAAATATATCGCCTTTCTTTTGTTCGCATTTATGGCCATCCCGGCTCTTGCACAAAAGATTACACCCGCTAAGTGGTCTTGGTCCATCAAACCTGCAAACCCGAAAGTGGGGGAGCAAGCCGAAGTCATTTTCAAAGTGGCTATCGAAAAGGACTGGTATCTGTATTCATCTGATTTTGACAAAGATTTAGGCCCCACGGTAACCACCGTAACTATCAAGCCGGGCGCCGGATATCAAACCATTGGTGGATTAAAAGCCATTAACCCACATTCGAAAAACGACACCGAGATTTGGAACGGAACCTATACCTATTTTACAGGGCAAGCAGAATTCCGCCAAAAGATTAAAATAACCGCCCCAGAGTATAAAATCGAGGGTTCTTATGATTCACAGTCTTGCTCGAATGTTTCTGGACTTTGTGTGCCCATAAGGGGGGTATTTAGTTTAGAGGGCAAGGCGGAAGCTATCGCGGGGAAAGACACGGCGGCCGCCCCTCCAGTTTCTGTGGATTCGGTGGTGGAAGCACCAGCAGTACAAACGGCTCCTGTTGCTCCTTCGGTTCCATCCGTTCAAGCACCACAAGAGGAATCCTTATTTGCTTTCTTCTGGATTGCTTTAGGCGCCGGATTCCTAGCTCTATTAACACCATGTGTTTATCCATTAATCCCGATGACCGTGAGTTTCTTCACGAAACAAAAAGGTGGAAAAGGTCTAGCGTTTTTATACGGAGGATTTATTGTGTTGATCTATGTGTTCTTCGGTACACTATTAGCCTTCTTTGCAGGAGCTAGTTTCGCAAACTTCTTAAGTACGCACTGGATCCCGAATATGCTCTTCTTTACCATATTTATCTTATTCGGTATTTCTTTCTTAGGAGCTTTTGAAATTGTATTGCCATCGAATCTAGTAAATACAGTGGATGCGAAATCGGACAAAGGCGGGTTCATCGGCGTCTTCTTTATGGCCTTCACGTTGGTATTGGTTTCGTTCTCTTGCACGGGGCCTTTAGCTGGATCCATCTTGATTGCGGCCTCACAGGGTGCTTTCTTGAAACCGATCATTGGGATGCTGGGCTTCTCTTTAGCCTTCGCTATTCCTTTTACAATGTTTGCGATTTTCCCTGGATTCATGCAGAAGTTGCCTAAGTCGGGTAATTGGATGAATGAAGTAAAGGTGGTTTTAGGTTTCTTAGAAATTGCCTTAGCATTCAAATTCTTAAGTGTAGCAGATCAGGTATATCACTGGCATTTATTGGATCGCGAGATATTCTTGGCGATTTGGATTGCGATCTTCACCGCCTTGACGTTGTATTTATTCGGGAAGATTTCGTTGCCACACGATGGGCCTGCCAAGAACCTTTCGGTTCCACGTACCTTGTTTGCGACGGCGGTTTTAGCTTTTGTGATTTACTTAGTGCCAGGTATGTTCGGTGCACCGTTGAAAGGCCTTTCAGGTTGGTTGCCTCCGATGAATTCGCAGGATTTCAAAGGATCACAAGTAACAGAGTCTTCCGCGCAAAATAGTGAAGCCTTATATAGCGATTTCTTAGAGTTGCCTTTGGGCTTGACGGGTTATTTCGATTTCGAGCAAGCGAAAGCGGCGGCCTTGAAAGCGAATAAGCCTTTGTTTATCGACTTTACGGGTCACGGCTGTGTGAATTGTCGGAAGATGGAGGAATATGTTTGGTCGGATCCGGCCGTGCTTCAGCGTCTGAAACAAGATTACATCGTGGTGGCCTTGTATTGCGACGACAAGACGGAATTGCCAGCAGACAAGTGGTATACCTCGAAAGTGGATGGGCAAGAGAAGAAGACCTTAGGGGACCAAAACCTCGATTTCCAAATCACCCGCTTCAACTCGAACGCACAACCACATTATGTCTTATTAGATCCGCGTAATGATCAGAAGCCAATGGTTCAACCGGTTGCTTTCGATGCGAATGTTTCTCACTTTGTTAGCTTCTTAGACGAAGGTAAATCCATCTATCAATCTACGAAATAATGTCTTGGGCAGCCTATTCTGGTGTAATGATCGCCACGGGATTGAAGTTTATTGCGGGTCCCATTACGGGTTTTAGCCTTGGCTTAACTTGGTATGAGACGGTACTTTTTACGTGGTTAGGGGCGATGGCTACAGTAACGATTATTGTAACCTTGGGGAAGGCCATCTTGGGTTTGATGGCCAAATACCGAACAACAAAACCGAAGATTTTTTCTAAACGGATCCGCTATGCGGTGGATATCTGGCAGCGCTTTGGAATGAAAGGAATTGCAGCCTTGACCCCTTTAATCTTTACGCCAATCGGTGGAAGTTTATTATCGCTGTCTTTTAAAGTGCCCACGCCTCGTATTCTATTCTTGATGGGAATCTCATCACTGATCTGGTCCCTGATCTATGTGGCCGGTATCTATCAATTGACTTTCTTGCGGGATATGCTTTTGCATTAACCGCGCACTTTTGAATTAATCTTATTGGGACCACAGAAACCACCTTATATGAGGTGTTTTTTTTGTTTTAGGGCTTGGTAGAAGAGTAGGTAGCACGAGAGGGGTTTTTAGAAAATATAGGGAGTTCATTTAAAATTAAACAAACACACTAATATCGAATTATTGAATCTTACTAATCTTTATCGCTTTATAATTCGAATTATCATTTGAATTCAAATGCAAGATGTAATTCCCTCCGTTTAGATTACCAAGATCAATTTGCTCTCCATCAATTACAGAAGCCTTTTTGAAATGGACATTTCCGGACATATCTACAATTTTTACTTGAGCCGTTTTACCAAATTCTATTGTGAAGCTAACCATAAATTGATTCGTGAAAGGATTAGGAGATAATTGAACTTGTCCTAATATTGTCTCCTCCGAAGCTGTTATAACTATAGTAAATGCTTTACTTAGCTCGCTCGCGCAAGGCGACATAACCTTTACCGTGTAATTACCACTCTTCGTTGGATTAATGGTTTTCTGAGTGGCGTTATCGATCTTAACATCATTTAAATACCATTGATTTCCATCAGATGCACTTGAGGTTAAACCCCCATTTGATTCTTGTGTTATTGTAGGTGTTGGTGGAATAGGATTGACTGTAACTGTTGATGCAACACTTAAGGGACTACTGCAATCTCCATTTGTTGCTTTGACTTTGTAGGCACCAGCTGCATTAGCCGTAAATGTAGCAGCAGTAGCGTTAGCGATGGCATTTCCATTTAGATACCATTGATTATTAGTTCCACTACTAGTTAACACTACATTTTGGCCGGAGCAGAATGTGAGCGGAGTTGAGTTTGTAATAGACGGGGTTGGAACAGCTGCTAACTTAGATAAAGTTAAAGTATCTGATCTGGTCTCACATCCTAAGCTATCTGTTTTTATAATTAATAATTTATTCGAATTAATAAAACTCTTAGATGTGACATTAGATGAATCTACTTGGCCTCCAAAATACCATTTGTATTTGTCCTTTTGCAAGCTGTTTACTACGGACAATTTTAAAGTATCACTAGAGCAAAAAGTGAATTTTGATGTATTTAAAATGGGTTTTACGGACTTAGCACAATCAACTGTTTTATAGTAATAACTTTCAAAAATATTGTTGTTATTAAATATGAAAATATCATTTAAACCATCTTCATTAAAATCATTTGCCCAAGTCCAATAGGGTATATTGATAGGATTAATCGAATTTTTTGTTAAATCCAATTGAGTTCTATTGAACTTACCATTTGAGAACTTATAATAATAATTAAAATAGCTCAAAGATTTATCCATATTCCATTCCCCCGATACAATATCAAATTTGCCATCGGCATTTAAATCCTTAATATATCCCTGAATCCTAAATCCAACTTCTTTCAAATCTGGTGTCCAATATTTAGAAGTTTTCAATGTATTATTCTCAATGATATTAAATCCTTGTACTTCAGGAATTGAAGTGTAAGGAGAGATCATTATGAGTTCATCTACACCATCATTATTCAAATCAGTATATTCATATGAATCATTATCCTGAATATCCGCGTTTGCTAAAACACCCGAAGAAGATTGATACATTGGATGTTTAAATGAATTTATAACTGTAAAAGTGCTATCCTTAAGTCCAATTTCTGCAATATCAATTTTCCAATCATTTTTATCATTAGTAGTAAAATCATATGAAATGGTAATCTTAATTTTACTATTTTTAATCGATTCGAATGTGAAAAACTTGATTGTATTACCGTATTTATTGCGAATTATTTGGTTGATATTATCTAGTGAAATATCAAATTTCTTCGATGTCGGGTTGTATTTGTAAACTAAAAATCGAGATGAGGGCATTGAAATTATCTCATCACGACCGTCACCATTAATATCAAATACCTGACAATGATTAGAAATCATATTTAAGGTGTCTAAATCTACTCTATCGAACCCCGTTCCATTATTAAAATAGACATGAGTTGGACTACCGTCAGGAGAATCTTTATATTTATAAAGATCTAATGGTTTTTTAGCCGGATCACCGTGATAATTACCGACTAGAGAAACATAATCAATTTTCCCATCGCCATTAAAATCACCAAACTTCCCATACCAAGGATATCCTCTTCCATTGATTACATAATTAGTATCTAACTCAAATGTTTCGTTTCCTTTATTTATAAAAATACCTTTATAATACTCTTTAGCAGAGTCTTGCTTAGCGGTTGTCCTAAAATATTCGAATCCTAACTCAATACAAATATCCTTTTTACCATCCTTATTAAAATCGTAAAATTGCTTAGATTGATTAGTCCTAATTTGATTTCCAGGTGTCCCAAATTTCGATATATCTATATTATTATCCTTGATCGTTCTTTTCAACCAGGAGGCTAAATTTGGCGGAAACTTCAACATTGAAGACCTGATCTCAGTTTTAAGTTGACCGAAACTTACTAAAGGAGAAAGCAATAAAAAGATCAACCATTTCTTCATTTTAAATCGTTTTGTAAATTGAAATTACTAACTAAAAAACTTTGAAACTTAGAAATTTATTTAACGGTAAATAACTCAAATTCAATAAGTTTCAAATAAATACACTACTAAGAAATAATTAAGCCGTTTAATAAATTAATCTATGGATCAACCACTAATTTCACTAGAATTGAAGGTGCCACTTATCTAAGTTTTTCTCATCTTTTCAGAATAAATCTATTCTAGATTTAAAAAGCAATATTTCCAAGAAGTTAAGTTGTCCAAATCGAGCTTCAAATAAATGATTACAACGGACTGATTTCAACGAACCTTAATCTGTTCAGAAAATCGAATAATATCAAATAGATTAAACCGGGATGGTTTTGATACGATTTAGATTCGTTAGTATACAACTGTTGGGACCACCAAATAAGGCCACAAAAAAAGCCGGATAAACCGGCTTCTTACTATCTATATCCTAAGGAATTAATTTCCTTGGTTGATTGCTTTTCCTTTGAATAATTTCTCGCGGATCGCATTTGCTTTCACTTCTAACTCAGGTTTTGCATCGTAAGTTAACTTAGTTTGAACCGCTGCGCTGTCTGGGTGAACACCATAAACGTATTCGTCATCTTTACGTACGTCTTTTTGTTTAATCGTGTTATTTTTTTGGTAATCACAAGAAGTCGCTACCGCAAAAATGGCTACTAAAGAAAGTAAATTTGATAATTTCATAAGGCTGTGTCAATAATTATTTGCAAAAATAAGGAATGGGACTTCGTTTGCCTAACTTTCCTCCAATTTTTTAAGTTGATCTGCTAAAAAGTTCATCAATTCTTGAATATACGGCTTGCTGAAATTGAATTCGATTCCAGCTGTCGCATAAATCGTTTTCATTGGCTGCGTATAACCCAGAGAAAGTGCGGCTATGTATTGCTCGAGGGCTTTTTTGGGATTTTGGCAATAATTGCGCCAAACCGCTAGCGCCCCTAACTGCGCTATCGCATATTCAATATAATAGAACGGTACTTCGAAAAGGTGCAATTGCTTCTGCCAGATATTCGATCTCACCTCCGCTAATCCATCCCAATCAGTCACCGAATCCGAGAAACGAGAAACGATCTCGTTCCACTTCGCTTCGCGCTGTGCCACCGTGTGAGCTGGATTTTCGTAAACCCAATGCTGGAATGCATCGATCGTCGCCACCCATGGTAAAGTCTCCAAGATGTCTTCTAGGTGTTTGATTTTCGCTCTTTTTGCCTCTTCTGGGTTTGAAAAATAAGATCTCCAGCGGTCCATTGTCATCAATTCCATACTCATAGAGGCAAGTTCTGCCACCTCAGATGGGAAGTTGCGGAAGGAATTTAAGGCTAAGTCTTTGGTCAAAATACTGTGAACCGCGTGACCGCCTTCATGTAGTAAAGTCACCACATCGCGCACCGTTCCCGCCGCATTCATGAAGATGAACGGGTAACCTGT
Source organism: Aquirufa sp. (assembly GCA_044338355.1). Lineage (GTDB taxonomy): Bacteria > Bacteroidota > Bacteroidia > Cytophagales > Spirosomataceae > Aquirufa. Next base: position 8,795 of record JBIILT010000002.1, on the reverse strand, counting down.
TTCCTCTAACGGATAGTTGTATCCTCCTGGGTTTTTGCCCTTACGGGAATCCAAATCAAATCGATCTAAAGTCACCATTTCTTTCAAGCAATTGCCTAAGAACGGATCCATCTCGTCGAACACTTCGATTGTTTTCTCTAGTAATTCTTCGCCTGTCTCAAAAGGTTTCAAAGGACCACGACCTAAAGGGTCTACCGCCTTGTCCCAAGGCTTCAAGGCATCAATCCCCATTTCTTGCTTGCGCTTCGCAGCGGCCTCATTTAACAAAGGAACCACCGTTTCAGCCACCGCCTCATGGAATTCAAAGCATTCCGCCGGACCGTAGTCGAAGCGACCTAAACTAGCGAAAGCATAGTCACGGTAGTTTTCGAAACCTGCATTCAGAGCGACTTGATGGCGCTTTTCGATTAACGAAGTATATAAGTCGTTCAGCTCCGTTTTGATGCTTAAACGTTTCTCTACCATTGTGCGATAGACTGATTCACGTTCTACACGGTCAGTTGACTCTAAAAGTGCACCCGCTTGCTGCAAGGTTTTCTCTTCGCCATTAATCGTTACCATTAGGGCGCCGGTTAAGGCTCCGTAATTGGTTTCTAAATTCTGCAATTCGGTGAATAAAGGAATATTCTCTTCGCGGAAGATTTCGATGGCCTTTTTCATGCCGCGTAACATCACCGGGAAGCCCGTTTCTTTTAGCTCTGAAACAAAGGGACTTTCGATCACCTTCTTGTTCCAAGCGTCGTCGAAAACGGAGGCGTTTGGCATGATCTCGTTGACAAACTGAGCGTAGCTCGTTTGTAAGGTCTCGTTTTGGTTATCGCAAGACATTTTGATGTAGCGCCACGCAAAGTTTTCCGATAGGTAGGATTCTAATTCGGAGCGGTTTTGGCAAAATAAACGTAAGTCTTCAATGCTCGAAATCTGCGTTGCGCTCAATTTTTCAAAATATGGCAACACCGATTCCCAGGTACTCAACTGAAAATCTGCCGGCAAAAAGGTTCTATTTCTCATATTAATCTAAATCAATCACTACCCCAGCGCTCAACGGATGCGCCACGCAGGTTAAAATATAGCCCTTCGCGATTTCGCCTGGGGTTAAGCCGTCTTCCTCATCCATTCCCACTTTTCCGCTAGAACAAAGGCCCATACAAGCCGTACACATCCCTGCCTGGCAGGAATAAGGGATATCGATATCAGCCTCTAATGCGGCTTCTAGGATAGTTTCGCTCGGTTGAACGGTAATTTTATGTTCTTTCCCCTCGTAAATGAGGGTCACTTCTTGGGTTTGTAAGGAACCATCCTCTTCCGCTTGCTCCATCTCTTCACTGGCCACCACCCCAAAAGATTCCTGGTGAATCTGACCCGCCGGCACATCAAACATTGCTAAAGATGATTGTACTTCCGTCATCATTCCTTGCGGCCCGCACAAATAATAATGCGCAGAGGCAATATCAAGACCTAATTCCTGCTTCAAATAATAGACGATTGAAGCTTGGTTAATTCTACCTTTCAAACCTGGCCAATTAGCCGCTGGCTGAGAGATGACGTGCAAGACTTTCAAGCGAGCTGAATAAGAGCCTTCCAATGAATCCAACACCTTTTTGAAGATGATTTGGTCTTCATGGCGTGAACCATAAATCAACTGAATCTTCGATAAAGGCTCACCGTGCAAGATGGTTTTAATCATGGAAAGTAAAGGCGTGATTCCTGAGCCAGCCCCCACGAACACGTAGTTTTTAGAAGCAGAGGAATCAGGTTCCACGGAGAAATTCCCCATCGGTTCGAGCACCTCCAAGCTGTCACCCACCTGAAGTGTATCACATAGAAAGTTAGACACTACGCCGCCTTCGATACGTTTTACGGTGATCGCCGGAGACATATCGGTCTTGGAAGAAGAAGATAAACTATAACTTCTGCGAACTTTTTTGCCCTCGATCTCGGGGATGACGGTTAAAAACTGACCCGATAGATAATGCAAAGCATCGTGAATGGGTTGCCAAAAATGGATCGTCTTCGTGTCGATCGTCTCGTCGGTGATTTCTTTAATTTTTAAATGCATATTAATCGCTGCTAACGGGTTTAATCCAGGCTATCGCACTCGGTCTGCTTTCATTGTGCAGTCGATCAAAGGCGGTTACCGTAAATCCATAACCCGGTTTAAGGTCATCTTGTTCTAAAATTACTTCATTTGCTTTACCCTTGTACACGATATTTCGCGGGTCCTCCAGGTATTTTTTGTCTTGCTTCGGGATTCGGTAGACCACATAATAGGAAACAGGATCCCCATCATCGGATTCCTCACCTGCTTGCCATTTCAGTTTATTTGTTGCTAAGAATACTTGTGTGGGTGCGTGAGGGGCAATACTATCTAGCCAGGGAGTGGTCGGTAATAAGGCGGGATGTGCAAAATAATTCGAGCGAAGGGTGTCTCGAAATGCCTTCTTGTTTTTTGTCAAAGAAGTCGAGCTGTAAAAAATCAATCCTTCACCTTGCGACATACTTCGGCTAATCTCCACCTGCTTTTTCATTTCCTTGTTTGACCATACATCCCCTAAATGATACGAAGCCATCCCGAAATACACTGATTTTCCATACGAATGCGCATTCCACCAATCTGCTAAAGGTTTAAAAGGCGCCACCCGATGTGCTGTATCCCAATACAATTGAGGCGCAATATAATCTAGCCATCCCTGCTTCAACCAATGATCCGTATCCGCATACAAATCATCATAAGATTGCAAGCCCCGCGTAGTAGGGGAACCATTTACCGGATCAGACGTTTTATGTCGCCAAATCCCAAACGGACTAATTCCAAATTTAATCTTCGGATTCGTCTTTCGAATAGTCTCCGAAATCTCCTGAATTAAAGCACTCGTATTTCGTCGTCTCCAGTCTGCTTTAGACTCACCCACCTGCCGATACTGCAAGTACGTATCTTCATCATTCAATTTTGATTTCGGATCTGGATACGGATAGAAATAATCATCAAAGTGAATTCCATCCACATCGTAATTCAAGATGATGTTCCGCACTAAACCTGCAATGTAGTGACGCGCAGCCGGAATCCCAAAATCGAATAATAGCTGCCCATTATACGATAAAAGCCATTCAGGATGTTTTCTAGCCACGTGCTCTGAACTTAAAAGTGATCGCGATGACATCGAAGCACGATTCAAATTTAACCAAGCATGAAATTCCATCCCTCTAGCGTGGGTCTGATCGATCATAAACTCCAAAGGATCGTAATAGGGACTAGGTGCCTGACCTTGTTTACCTGATAGATAAGTCGTCCAGGGTTCCGCACTTTTCGCGTAGAGAGCATCGGAAGCGGTTCTAATTTGCACAAAAAGTGCGTTGATTCCCGTTTTCTGGTGGGAATTCACTAGGTCGATGAATTCGGATTTTTGTTTTGCCCCGTCGTAATTGCGTGGACTGGGCCAATCGATGTTTTGGACGGTCGCCACCCAAACTCCCCTTAACTCGCGTTTAGGCCCCTGTGCTAGAATACAGGTAGAAAAAAGACAAAAAGTAAGGATTGAAATTAGGCGCATCATTCGGGATGCAATTTACCTAAAAATGGGCAATTAGGCTTTCTCGATTGAAAATAAATAGCCCACTCCCTTCAATGTTTTGATATAATATTCTGGAATTTTCTCGCGCAATTTGCGGATATGCACATCCACGGTGCGTTCCACTACGAAAACATCCGATCCCCAAACCTTCTCCAATAACTCATCTCTGTTAAATACCTTGTTCGGGTTTTTCGCTAAGAAAGAAAGTAATTCAAATTCCTTTTTAGGTAAAATCAATCCACGGCCCTGGAATGTGGCTGCATATTGAACTCGATCGATGACTAAATCGCCAATTGAAATAACGTCGTTTTTCGATTCAGGAACTGCCACTTCACGCGTTAATAAGGCGTTGATTCGGCTGATTAAGGCACGCAATTTGATGGGTTTCACCACGTAATCTGTGGCCCCGCTCTCAAAGGCGGCTATTTCAGTATACTCTTCACCACGTGCCGTTAGGAACAGAATGAGGGTATTTTTGAATTCGGGATTTGATTTGATTTGACGAGCTGCCTCGATGCCATCCATCTCTGGCATCATCACATCCATGATGATTAAATGTGGTTGGAAGGATTTCGCTACTGCGATAGCTTCTTTTCCATTCGTCGCTTTTGCTAAAAGAAAGTTTTCTTTTAGTAAATTGTATTCCAATAACTCCAAAATGTCTACATCATCATCAACGAGTAGAATTTTGTACGCTTTAGAAGCTGCTGCCATAATTGTTCAAAGGATTACCGGACAAATATAGAAAGATGTATGTTATGGAATTGTTAATTTATTAAATATGTCAAACCACATCGCTTACTCATCCAGACTATCTAGTGCCCTCTTATCGATGGCCTTGATTATTGCTGCAGCTTATTTATTACAAGACCTATTGATTTTGCTTTCTTTTGCGCTCGTCTTGTCTCTTTTGCTTTTGCCTGCGTGTAAGAGGATGGAGGCCAAAGGTTTTCCACGCGTGATCGCTATCTTCATCACCATCCTGCTAACCTTCGCACTGATTTCTACCATACTCTTTGTGGCAGGAGTACAAATTATGGAATTCTCTTCTGAGTTTCCTCTCTTTGCAAAAAAAGCTGAAAAGTGGATATCCAGCTTGCAATCCTTTATTTCTGCTAATTTCAATATCTCGCGTCGGAAGCAAATGTTAGAGCTAAGTAATGAGTTAATGGCCTTGTTAAAAAACTCAGGTGTCATTATTAGTACTACCTTTTCGACCGCGCTTCATGCCATTACGGCCATGATCCTTGTACCGGTATTTACTTTTTTCTTCTTGTTCTACCGCGATTTCTTCGAAAGCTTTTTGCAGAAAGTCTTCCCTAAAACGGAAGCCCAAGTCTTAACAAAAGTGATGGAGAAAACGGGTTCGGTGGTCCAAGGATATTTGGTTGGATTATTAGTGGTTATGCTGATTGTGGGTGTGTTGAACTCGGTTGGCTTTTGGTGGATTGGTGTGGAGTATCCGGTGTTTTTTGGGTTTTTGACGGGAATATTGTTGTTGATTCCCTATATCGGTATTTGGATAGGAGCGCTGCTACCCATCTTATTGAGCTTAGTGACCCTGAGTCCATCGCACGCACTAGCCGTGGTGGCGTGGGTAGCGGCTGCGCAGTTTATTGAAGCCAACTTCATTACACCTTTAGTGGTGGGTTCTAAAGTAAGCATGAATCCGATGGTCGCAATGCTAGCATTGTTGTGCGGGGAATTGCTGTGGGGAATACCCGGTTTGATTTTAGCCCTTCCGCTGACAGCCGTAATGAAAGTGATTTTTGATTCCGTCCCTACTTTAGAACCCTATGGATTCTTATTAGGCGAGGCTCCATCAAGAGCTAAAGAGACAAAAGCTCCTTAAACCGGATCGATTGACGACGCGAAATTTCGATTTTTTCTGCTTTTTCTCCTTTTAATGTCACCTGCAATCCGCCAGAGAACCAGGGTTCGATCTTTTCAATGAAGTTCAAGTTCACGATGTGCTTGCGGTTGCAACGGAAGAATAATTTAGGGTCTAATCGCTCTTCTAAAGAATTCAGGGATTTTAATACGAGGGGTTTTTGATCGTCAAAAAACAAACGCACATAATTCCCCATCGATTCGCACAAGCGCACGCGGTCTAGGCGGACAAACCAACATTTCTCCCCGTCTTTAACGAAAATTTGATCATTACCTCCCAAAACATGGTTAGTAGTTATCGATTTTTCCGTTCGTGTAGGTCGCTGAAAACGAGATTCTAATTTCTGAATGCTCTCACTTAAACGCGCTAATTCGATGGGTTTTAATACGTAATCCAAAGCGTTCACCTCGAATGCCTTCAACGCATATTCATCAAAAGCCGTCGTGAAAATGATCTCCGGCAGGAAGCCATCCCATTCTTCTAACCATTCAAAACCTGTCTTACCAGGCATTTGGATGTCTAAAAAGACTACATCGGGTTGTAATTCCTCTATGAGTTGACTCGCCTCATCGGTATTTGCGGCTTCACCGATCACTTCGATGGATGGGAAATTTTCTAATAAACGCTTCAGTTCATTTCTGGCAAGGCGTTCGTCGTCTACGATGATGGCTTTCATAGGGAATTTAGGCTAATGTTTCGGTAAGGTAAGGAATCGTCACGGAAGCAAGGACGCGATTTTTGTCCAAAGGCTTTAAGTCGATATGAGCGGTCTCCCCGAACAATAAGGTGAGGCGATTTTGGGAATTGATCAAGCCAATGCCCGTGGACTCCCCTCTGCTTTTTAAATTTCCAGGATTAATCACCTGTAAATGAATTTGATTGCCTAGGATCTCTCCACTGATATCGATCAATCCTTCTTTTGAGGAATGCGCAATCCCGTGTTTGATGGCATTCTCCACCAATGTCTGTAACAACATGGGTGGAATTTGAGCTTGATTTATTTCTTTGGCTACGTCTACTTTCCAGGTTAAGCGCTCTTCGTAGCGGATTTTTTCTAGGTTTAAGTAGTCGATAATCGTATCTAGTTCTTCTGCGATGGAGATCGTCTTTTTACGCTCCGTTAATAAAGAGCTTCGGAGTAGTTTAGAGAGTTGGTTGATTCCTTTTTTGGCTTTCGACGGATCTTCTGTGATTAATGCGCGAATACTGTTTAGGGCATTAAAGACGAAATGAGGATTCATTTGTGCTCGCAATACTTTCCCCTCTGTCTCCTGAATGGCACGTTCTAATTGATTTTTTTCGCGTTCCATATCCAACTGTTTCTTCGAATATTGGAAGAAGAAATAGATCAACATCCAAATTGCCAGCGGCTTCATAAAATTAAAGAGATACTGGGTGATGATGAAAGGGCTTATTTGGACCTCAAAATTCTCCCCCAGCAAGTATTGATCGATAGGTAAATTAAGTGCGACTAAACAGGCAGCCATGCAAATTAGCGCCATGAAATGATTGCGAAGCATCCCAAAAAGAGGCAAATCCTGCCACGCGTATTGTTTTGTAATAAGTTTATATTGGTGGGTTAAAAAAATGGCTAACGTTATGTTGGCCAAAGACGCATATAACCAGGCCCAATGCCAGCCATATTGATTGGTATACAAAACCGCCTCATTGAGAGCCCAGGCGAACCATCCGCTGGATTGAAAAACCCAATACATGCGCTTTTGAGACATATTACATAGACTCGGGTAAGTCGTCTAGGTGAATCACACAATTCCCTTTTACTAGCTTAAATTCCTGTGCTGCATAATCGTATTGCAGGTGGTAAAGGCAGAGGTTTTGGTGCGCGTAATTGTCCATGTGGTGGAGTGGTGCATTAAATAAATGCGTTAATAAAACCCGCATGGCGCGTCCGTGCATCGCGATCAAAATGGCTTTTTCTTCTGGTCTAGAAAGGAGAAGATCTACAACAGGTTTTTGGCGCTCTAATACTTCTACCGGACTTTCCCCCTCATCAGACCGTACGTGAATATTACCCTCGCGCCAGGTTTTTGTTAGATTTTTATAGTATAAATCATCCTCCGTGTTAGGCGACTTTCCCTCTTTACTTCCCCAAGAAATTTCATTTAGTCCCTCATATTGCTCCCAAGGCAAGCCTTTTTCGATGAATCCCTTCACGGATTGATGGGTTCTGCGCAGGGCAGAGGTATAGATTTTATCAATCGGGAGATCTTGGTAATGCGCGAAGAAGGCGGCGGCCTGTTTTTGGCCTAATTCATTCAAATCTGCATCAATACCACTGCCTTGCACGACCCCCTTGCGATTGTATTCCGTTTCGCCATGGCGAATCAGGTAAATATCTTTCACTAAATCAGGTTGAACGTGCATGATAATCGTATTTTATTCCGAATTTTAGCCAAAATTACGAAATATATGTTTAATACTTCCATCTCGCTGGAGACATTGAATTCGATGTCAAAAGGCAATATGATCGAACATCTGGGGATTGAGTTTATCGAAGTTCAAGCCGGATATATTAAGGCTAAAATGCCTGTCGACCACCGAACAAAACAACCTTTAGGTTTGTTACATGGGGGAGCATCTGTCGTTTTAGCAGAAACCATCGGAAGTACTGCCGTGGTTTTAGCTTTGAAAGATCCCATGAAGGAAACGGGAGTTGGGGTTGAGATCAATGCAAACCATTTAAAGTCCGCTCGAGGTGGCTACGTAATAGGTACTTGTGTGCCCTTGCGCATCGGTCGCACTTTACATGTATATGAGATTAAAATTCACGACGAAGAAGAAAATTTGATTTGTGCTAGCCGTTTAACGGTAGCAATTATACCATTAAAATGAAACTAGGATTAGTGTGGGAGGAGGGAATAGCAAAAGGGGCTGCAATGGCTACCTGGCGCTTGCCGCAGGGTAAGGAAGCCTTTCTTTTACAAGATTTTTCAGGTGGATCCAGACTAGCAGAAGGGTGGAATTTAAGCGAATTGTCCGCTGGTTTTTTAGCCGCACCCTTTATCGGTCTTCCTTATTTTCTGCGAGCGGATTTTTTGACGAAATTTTCCATTCATCCAGCTGAACCTACTACAACCTATACGGTACCCGCCGAAAATTCAGCCAAGAAAGACGAATTTATGACCTGGGTGGCGGAGGCTATTCAAGCCATCAAACAAGGTCCTTTGCAGAAAGTAGTCCTATCAAGGACGGACGAGCAAGAGCTACCTGCTGGTTTTGATGTAATGAAGGCACTCGAAGAATTAGGCGCCGCTTATCCTACGGCCTTTGTATGTGCATTGTATATTCCATCGCTTCAAGGTATATGGATG
>JBIILT010000113.1:0-5452 GCA_044338355.1 Aquirufa sp. | reverse complement strand
GAGGCTGTTCACACGCTTAAAACAAACCCAGATTCCCGTCGTATCATTGTGAGCGCTTGGAACGTAGCAGACCTGCCTAAAATGGCCTTAATGCCTTGCCACGCTTTCTTCCAATTCTATGTAGCAAACGGCAAGCTTTCATGTCAATTATACCAACGCTCTGCGGACGTATTCTTAGGAGTTCCTTTTAACATCGCTTCCTATGCTTTATTGACCATGATGATGGCACAAGTTTGTGATCTGGGTTTAGGTGATTTTGTGTGGACGGGTGGCGATACTCACCTCTACAGCAATCACATGGAACAAGTGGAATTGCAATTAACACGAACTCCCCGGGCTTTGCCTACTATGAAAATTAATCCGAAAGTGAAGGATATTTTGGATTTCAAATACGAAGACTTCACGTTGGAGGGATATGATCCTTATCCGGGGATAAAGGCGCCTGTAGCTATTTAAATTTGATACAAATTGCGCTTCGCTCAATTTGTAATAGAGTAGAGATAATAGAGTAGAGAGTAGAGATATAGAATAGAGCATAAAGCACAAAGTATAAAGTTCGAATCCCCTTCGGGGATGAATTTGGAAATGAATTATTTCACTACATTCATTAAAAAAGGGAGCTTCGCTCCCTTTTTTAATTCCATATCTCTACTCTCTACTCTATAATCTATACTCTATAATCTCTACTCTGTAATCTCTTATCTACTCTTGCTGCACACTCTCTAATATCCGACAATCTTTATATTCCTCATCAATAAAGATAAACACATCGTCTTTTGCCTTCATGAACCACTTTTCAATCGCGTTGTTTTTTTTGCGTGAAAGCGTAATCTGTGCAAGCCTTTGATAATCGTCTTTTAGATTAGCAAAATGTGGTGGATGCTTTGCTTTTAAATAGAGAATTCTAACCGCTGAGCGCCCGTCATCTGTTCGATAAGGAATTGGTGTTGAAATGGTGCCTACTTTCATAGAATCAATGGCAAAGAATAAAGCTGGATCCATAGTTCCATCGTATGGTAACCGATTCCCACCGGTGGACATATCCATCATAACGCCACCTGCATCCTGTGTAGGCTTATCCTCAGAAAAATCTTTAGCTGCTATTTCGAAACTAGTAGAATCACGTTGAACTAAAACACGAATGCTATCCAAGAATTTTGTAGGTTCTGTTAGATCTAATTTTTGATAATCAGGTCTTAATAAAATATGACGTGCATGGTATTCTTGACCTCTAATTTCTAATAATTGAATTAAGTGAAAACCAAATTCTGATTCAACTACCTCAGACATTTGATTCGGTTTCAAACGCAATGCGGCAGCTTCAAAAGGAGCCACCATTGCTCCTCGTTTTGCAAAACCTAAATCTCCTCCGACTTTTCCTGAACCTAAATCTTCTGAATGAACTTTGGCCAAATCCTCAAAACTTTCCCCTTTATCTACACGGCGACGGAAATCCATCAACTTCGTATACAATTCTTCTTTCTGATTCTTATTTGGCTTCGCAATGCGGATGATATGACTTATTTCCACTTCTGCTGGCAAGTAAGGTAAAGAATCGCGAGGAATCTCATTAAAAAATGCCGTTACTTCTTTAGGAGTGATCTTTACTTCATCCGTAATCTTATCTTGCATTTTACGACCAGTCAGTTGCTCCTTTAAAGAAGAACGTAAATCCTCCTTTAAAGTAACAATCGATTTCCCATAAGCCTCTACGATATTTTTAGCAGAGCCATATTGACCTTCCATTTGCTCCATACGGCTATTCAATTCTGCTTCAATTCGTTTATCATCTACAATAACTGAATCAATTTCGGCCTTAGCGAGCATTAATTTATTAACGACTATGCCTTCTAGAATTTGACAGCGATCAGGCGTATTTGGCTGACCACTTGTTATATACTGCTGGTATTGATTTTCTACTTCAGACTTCAAAATGAAGTAATTGTCAACCTTCACAATAATGCGATCCAATACATTTTTGTTAGCTTCATCCTGCGCAAATGCAGACAAACTCCCTAAAACTAAACACCAACTTAAAACCCAACGAGTCAATTTCATATTTCTATTATTTCAGTAATTTTTCTAATTCAACCTGGTTTATCACAACTGGATATTGTTGCTTTAATTTCGCTAACCAATCGTTCTCTAAACGAACTTGCAAAGCCCGAATCACTAATCCTCTAGCTTCTTCGAACGAGCGAGAACGCTCAGCTTCTACCTTCTTTACTTCCACAAAGGCAAACTTACCTTCACCCTCATAATTCTTAGGACCTACCTTCCATTCAATGGCATCAATTACAGGCGAAATCCCCTTTTTAAAATACCCTTCCTTAGCTTCCAAACTCTCCGGTTTCAATGCATTAAATCGCTTTACTACATCATCCATACTAGAAGAGAAGAAACGGAAAGAAACGCGCGCATTTTTATTCTTGATCGTTTTAGAGGCTACTTTTAAATTCGCTTCATCTTTTTGAATAATACGGTGCGACGAAATTCCTTTCGAAGCTAAATACGAAACCACTTTATTCATTCTGGCTTCAGAGAGACTGTCTGCTTCAGACGCATCTCGGTGTCCTGAAACTTCCACAACATAGTCCACATTCTTCGCCATCGTGACGAATAATTCAGCTAATAACTTGGTAGAGGCATCCTCCACCTTAGATTCGTTTAAGCTAAAAGAGATGTCCCCTAATTTTTTATTCATAGGGTATGGAGACGATTTCAATAAGTCCAAAGCCTCCTTCAATGTTTTCTGTGAATCAGCCACGACCAATTTTGCCTCCAAACGAGCTGGCATGACAAATTGAGCTAAATTTGCTTGGTAAAACTTCGCCTGCGAAAGAGAATCCAAAGACTTCTCGAAAATCTCCTGCTCTGTCATTTTACTAAACAAACTTCCCTCTAAGAAATCTGCCATCTGCTCTTTAAATGCAGGGTATTTACTTTCTAAATTCGCTTCCTCCGCATTCAACGTTTCTTTTTCAATCAATTCATCTAAATAGGATTGTTCAGTAGCGACAGGTAAATACCCGAGCGATTTTATCCGCCTCTTTTGTTGTGCTTGAACATGCGCGTAAAAATCTCCCACCGTATACCGCTTTTCCAAAACCGAAAATAAAGACTCCTGTAAGAATGGTTCCGTTCCAGTTCTTCCCACATTCATCCGCTCAAATGCCGCCTTCTTCGTCGCCTCTTGCACAATAACTTTATTCTCTACGCGAACGCGCTTCATAAATGCTTGTTTGATCAAACCTTGGCGATCCGCATCCGTCAATACTTTTTGCTTGATAAACTCTGACATATCTTCAAATGTCAAAAGGGGCTTTTTATCCAATAGCTTAAATAACTGCCATCCTAAATTCGTACGAATTGGCTTAGAAAGATCCCCTATTCGTTCTAAACCAAATAAAGCATCTTGCAATTCTTCACTCAAGTCAGAGGAGAAATACCAACGTCTAATCTCGCCACCACGACCTCTTGAATAAGGATCTTCGGAATAATTCTTACACACTAATTCAAAACTTTCCCCCGCCTTCAGATAGGCTTCCACTTGTTCTATTTTCTTTTTAGCCTCTACTTGCAAAGCAGTAGGCGCATCTACGGCAGCAGACACAATAATATGTGCTAAACGGATCTTTCCTGAGTTAGGACGTTGATTTAATACTTTAACGATATGATAACCGCTGGATGTTCTAAATGGCTTCGAATATTCTCCAATCCCAATAGAATAAATGGCATTTTCAAAATCATAATCCGTTTGTAGTGAGGTAATGTACCCTAAAACTCCACCTTTAACCGCGGACATTTCATCCTCAGAAAAGCGGGTAGCGAGAGCATCGAAATCTTCTCCTGCTTTTAATTTTTGGAAGATATTCTCCATTTTTTGAAAAGCAACTAAGGTATCAGCAGGGCTCGCATTTTCTCCTAATTTCACTAAGATTTGGCTTACCTTTTTTTCCTCCTTCATCCGCTGATAGGCCTGTTTTACTAACATATCTAAAGTAGGCATGTCCACTAAATAGGGCGTAGCTAATTCCTTTCTAAAACTTGCATATTCTTCCTTGAAATCAGGCTGATCTGCTAATTTTCCTTGTTCGGCCGCTACGATTTTCAGCTGGTAATCGATGTAATCAGATAAAAAATCGGCTTGGTTGTCTTTCGTAATACTATCAGACTCCACTAGTGGCTTATACACTTGCAGAAAACTTTCAGCCGATATCTTCTTAGGACCAATCTGAATAGGTGAAGCACTCTGCGCTAGAATCGCAAAGGGCAAACAAATGACTAATCCAATAATAAATTTTAAATCCTTCATTCTTAAAAATAAGCTCACAAAATTACGAATAATCCCCGACAGTAACGGTTAATCTACGTTAATTTGAATCTGATACCGGTATTCGTAAGCATCCATGAATTTTCGACCACCTAACCATTTTCCATTACGAAAAGAGGGTGAAATAGTTTCGTAGTCCCATTGCGTCTCAGAGACCCCTAATATATCTTTCATGTCTAACTCACTGACCCAATCAAGCCCTAATGAACCAGCTTTCATTCCCCATAAAAACCAGGCTACTGGATTTTCGGCTGAAGTTAAGGCTAAAGGCAATGCCAAAATACCACTCAAAGTGTTAAAACGATTCACCCATTTCTTCGTGGGCTGGTAGTCTTCGATTTCGAAGAGGGTAAGCTGAAGACTGGCTTTTTGACCAGGTTTTAAACGAACTGCTAGAGCCTTTATTGTATCTAAACGAACAATCTGCCCCTTTTTTACCTTCCCTAGAAAAGACGTAAATACCTGAACGGGCCTCACCTTTTCACCCTCGACAATACCCATCGCTCCCACTAATAACAACTCATCTCCTAAAATCTCTTGCGTCTTAATGACAGACAACGATTCAAGGGATACGCGAACGTTTTTTTCTTCAGAAATCGATACCTTTTTATCTAAAGGCTTTTGTGGTAATGGCTTCCGTGCGCACGAAAACGAAAACAGGCTAATCAAGAAAATAAAGAGGATTATACGCACGGTGATGGCTCTTGCTGGGTCAAACAATGAAAACTTCCTTGCCCCCAAATAATCTCCCGAGCCGACAATCCGAAAACAGGTCGATCGGTGAACAATTCGCGTAAAATGGCCAGAGCGACCGAGTCTTGAGGGCAATCGAAAATAGGCACTAAAACTCCCGCATTACAGATATAAAAATTCGCATACGAACCCGGAGCCCGGAAACCATCAATTACCACCGCATCTGGCATGGGTATTTCAATAATTTGTAAAGGAGAACCGTCTAAAAGCGTCATTTGCTTCAATTCTGCCAAATTAGCAGCCAATACCGCGTGATTCTCATCGGTTGAATTCGGTTCTACCATCGCGATGACTGTGTTAGCATTGACAAAACGAACCGTATCATCAATGTGCCCATCGGTATCATCTCCCACAATCCCATCAGAT
>JBIILT010000269.1:0-2600 GCA_044338355.1 Aquirufa sp. | reverse complement strand
ATATCAGTACCCTTTTATGCCACATTAACTAAAGATCAATTAAATCAGGTTTTGGTACATTCTGAATGCCAAATCCTGATCGTAGGAAAACTGGATCATTGGGACAAAATAAAGGAGGGGATTCCAGAGCACATACTGCTGATTCATACTCCAGAAAGTTCTGAAAAATCAGGGATGCAATGGTCTGATATTTTGGAAAACACGGCAGAAATCTCCAAGCTTCCTACACCAAAACCGACGGACATTGCAACGATAGTGTATACCTCTGGCACCACTGGGATGCCTAAAGGGGTCATGATTACCCATGGTGGCATTGAAGCAGGGATTAATATGGCGCGCGAAATCGCTTTATTAGACCAACCCAACACCCGTTTCATTTCTTACTTGCCCCTCTGTCATATAGCTGAACGAAATTTTGTAGAATTTGCAGCAACAGCAGCTGGAGGAACCATTCATTTCGTCGAAAACCTTGACACTTTCTCTAAGAATCTTGCCAGTGCTAGACCGACCCATTTCTTAGCGGTACCTCGTATTTGGGCTAAATTTCAAGAAGGGATTTTACAAAAAATTGGAGGCCAAAAGAAACTAAACCTACTACTTAGCATCCCGATAGTCAAAACGCTTATTCAGAAAAAGATTCAAAAAGGACTCGGATTAGACCAAACTACCTTAGCTGTTACTGGAGCAGCACCCATTACAGAAGAGCTTCTACTATGGTTTCAAAGACTAGGAATCTTTATACAAGAAGCTTATGGGATGACCGAAAATATGGGCTTAACTACACTTATGCCACGCAATCAAATCAAACTAAGTACGGTAGGTAGAATTCATCCCGACTGCGAAACACGCATCGACCTCGATTCAAATGAAATCCAAATGCGAGCGCCTTATAATTCCACCGGATACTTCAAAGAGCCAAAACTAACACAGGAATTATTTACCAAAGACGGCTGGTTAAAAACGGGCGATCAAGGCAAACTGGATCAGGAAGGCTTTATCTCGATAATCGGTCGCGTTAAAGATAACTTCAAAACTGCCAAAGGACATTATGTGGCCCCTGCGCCCATCGAAAATAAACTAAACACGCACGAATTTATTGAACAGGTCTGTGTGGTGGGAGTCAATTTGCCACAACCCATCGTTTTAGTTGTATTGAGTGCACTGGGTAAGTCAAAAAAGAACGCTGATATTCAGGAGGCTTTTGAAACACTTCGCAATGAAGTAAACCCTGCATTAAAAAATTATGAACATTTGCGTAAAATTGTCATCGTTAAAGAAGATTGGACTATCGAAAATGAGTGTTTAACACCCACAATGAAGATAAAAAGACCATCTATTGAGCAAAAGTACCAAGCAAACTTTGAGAATTGGTATGCGCATCAAGAGTCAATTGTTTATGAACAAATGGATTAAAATTTTTACCTTGCAAGGTGAAATATCTCCGCCTTTCTTTACTAATTTCCTGCTGCTTTTTTCTTCAACAAAAGGCTGAAGCTCAGTACATCATTATTGATAGCGTCATTTTTAAAGGCAACGATAAAACCCGAGATAACATACTTAGAAGGGAATTAGATATTTTTCCTGGAGACACATTGCAAGTTTCAGAAGTAGATTCACGTGTAGAATTTAACAGACGGAAGTTAATAAACACCAATTTGTTTATTTGGGTAAAGAGCAATTCTCATCCGAATAACTCAGATCACATCACGGTCACCTTTGAGTTTTTAGAACAATGGTACCTCTTAGCATACCCCATTTTTCAATTAGCTGATAGAAATTTAAATGATTGGTGGGAAAGGGGGCATTCTTTTGAAAGAACCATTTATGGTGCCCATTTTATCCACAATAACTTTAGGGGCAGAAACGAAAGACTTAGTTTTAAAGCCGAAACTGGGTTCACCCAACGAATCGAATTAGGTTATTCGAACCCCTATTTAGACCGCAAAAAAACACTAGGACTAGGTGCCGCATTAACCTATGTAACAAATAAAAATATAGCCTTCAAGACGATTAATGACACCTTAAATACCCTTAACAGCGACAAAATACTAAGAGAAAGATGGAGCGGAGCTCTTAGTTTTAGAAAGCGGCTTCGCTTTTATGATTTTCATTTCGCTGAAATAAGATATAGCCACACCATCATAGCGGATACCATCAGACAATTGAATCCTAACTATTATTACAAAGGGTCCAATGAGCAAAATTTCCTTCAATTAACCTATGCATTCTCCTATGATTTCAGAGATTTTGCTCCCTATCCGCTTAGAGGAAGAAAAATAGATCTTGCATATAACTACTATGGCATTCTTGCTCAAGACGCCTTAAATTACTGGGACATAAAAGCTTCTGTCGCCTATTACTTTGACATTGGATCAAATTTCTTCTTCAGTTCCCAATGGAAAGCAAAAGTCACTCAAGAGAACAAGAATATTCCCTATGCGAACATTCAGGGCCTTGGTTATGGAGGTGATAATGTACGTGGTTATGAATTGAATGTGATTGACGGCACTAATTTTCTGCTATCAAAAAACACGATTAAATACCAGCTATTTAACAAAATCATACCCATTAGATTTATTCCCTACAAGCAATTCAATCAA
>JBIILT010000268.1:0-2617 GCA_044338355.1 Aquirufa sp. | reverse complement strand
ATTAAATCGGTCTTTGAAGACTCCAGGCTAAATTTTCTAGGTTTGTCTTCGTACGAAAATACGGTAGCATCTAAATCTGTCGCTCCTACCCCTATTCTTAAAACGGAGATTCCATTCTTGCCAAATAATTCTTGCAATAAAGTGGCTTTATTTATTGGCTCTAGCGCCTGAATTAATTGGGCGCTCCCTCCTGTTAAGGTAAAACCGAATCCATCCATGCTTTGAAATTGTTGATCAGCAAGCACTTGAATCTTTGCACCCGTGAAATCAGCGCTCAGCTCGTTGGTTTTTTGAAAAAATGATTTCTGCTTAGGTAAGCTGAGAAATACCTCCGTTTGTGAGAAACAAAAGAACGGCAAGCTAAGCAGCAGCAATAGTTTTTTCATAGGTTTAAATTTCATTAAAGGTATCGAATATTTCCAAAAAAATAAACCGCCTTATTTAGGGGCGGTTTAACATTTCAGAAGGTCGTCCTTTGGACTTAGTCGCGACTGCGTCGCTTAGTCGTCCTTTGGAACTTAGTCGCTTCGGACTATTATTTAAGGGAGGATAAGTATTCCACCACATTTCTAATTTCTCTTTTACTCATCAAAGCCCCCATCGATGGCATGCCGGATGGAAGGTTTTCTCTCGATTTTATACGTGTTACAGAAATGCGTAGAGGCTCAGCATCATTTGTTTTCAGTTGCACGAGTTCATCCGTTTCTGAAATGATGGATCCTGAAACTTCTTGTCCATCTGTTAAGACAAAATTTGTGTTTCCATATCCTGGAGCGAGACGTGCACTCGGTTCGATGAGAGCCTGTAACAATTGCTCTCTCGTCAATCGAGAGGCTATGCCTTTTAAATTTGGACCCACATTGCTTCCTTCTCCACCTACGATATGACAACGCACACATTGCACGGTTTGGTTATAATTAAAGGTATTTCGTCCTTCCATAACTGACCCGCCATACAAGGCCTCTCTGAATTCGTCTGTTAATGTACCTTTCACTTTTAGCGCATCTAATTTAGCCACTAATTTTTCTTCATTACTCGCCTCTACGGCTTCCATTAGGTCTAATTTTATTCCAACCGGAAGTTGATTATCAATCATTTTTTCTATCAATTCTGCCAAAATTACCCGGGTATTTTCTGGTTTCATTTTTGCCAAACTTTGTAAAAGTGATTGTTGCTCCGATTGAGATCCTTTTTCAAAAATAGGCTTCGTAATGGCAGGCAAGGCTACTGCACTTAATTCAATTTTATTCAAATTGCTTAATGCGATTCCTCTTACGATTTTACTGGTATCTGCCATTCCTTTCTCTATAATGGAGGCTAGTTTTCCTACCTTAAGGTCAATTATAGAACTCAACATAGTTGCTCTCACTTTGGAATTAATGTTTTTTTCAAAAATGGATATTTGAGTAGAACTAAAATCCGTTAAATTTAATTCAGCTACTAATTTCGCCGTTGCAATCAATACATCTGGATTTTCTGAAGCTAAGAAGGCAGGAATTTTAGGCTGAATGCGCGCAATTACATCTGCCGGATTTCTATCCAATGCTCCTCTATGGCGACCATCAACACGGTCCATAACTGAAGGGTTAGCCCAAGAGCCTAAGGTTGCAATGGCTTCTGCGCGAAGAGCCTCAGAAATCCCCGTTCTTTCTGAATAGGCAATTAATAAATCAATCTCTTTTGCTGTTCCCACACGTAAGCAGGCATTGATCGCCCGGCGAATGATTACAGGGTTATTAAATCGTGTATCTGCTAAGCTTGCAGCTAATGCGGGTAGAGCAGCAGGAATCGATTCATCATCATTAATGGCTCTTGCTGCCTCAGCTACGATGTATTCGTCTGAATCGCGTAAGAAAGCTTGAATTCCAGGATGTGCTAAACGACGTAAGACAAGGACCGCAGCGATGCGAAGAGAACGGTTTGGTGAGCTTTGAAAAGCTAACATCGGCTCAGCTTTTCCTATTCGGCTAAGGGCTAAAACGGCTGTGTGGCGGATATATAAATCTTTGTCTGCGTTCTTTTCTATTTGCTGCAATAAAGCTGGAATCGCCTTTTCAGATTTAACTCGCCCTAAAGCTTGAGCGGCAAAAAATGCCACCCTAGGATTAGTAGATCCAACTAATGGAATTAGCTGATCAATAGCTGAGGCATCAAAAAGATCTCCTAAAACCTTAGCAGACTGTGCTATGATTTCTTCATCTGAATCAGTTAATAATGCCCGAATAGAGGCTGCAGCTTTCAATTGGCCTAATCCCCAAATACCATGTACTCGGGCTAATTGATTCTCTTTTTGTTGAACTGCTTTTTCAAAAATGGCTATCGCTTTTCTTTCCGCTAATTCATATTGTGCCTTTAAACGAACGCGTTGATCAGTGTAAAACAACAAATCATACAATTGTGTTAAACTCTGTTTTGCATAATCTTGTTGGATGTATTTCTTGGTCTGCTCACGTTCAGTTTTCAAATCATTCTCCTTTTCCTCCACATCGATTTTCCAGATTCGGCCATAGTTTTTTGTATCCCAGCCAAAGATCCAATCTGAGGCATATAATGCTCCCTCAGGGCCAAAACGAATGCCAGTAGGCAAAAAGCCACTCACAACATCTTCCTCTGATTT
>JBIILT010000267.1:0-2626 GCA_044338355.1 Aquirufa sp. | reverse complement strand
TTTACCAGCATCCGATTTTTGCCAAATACTTCGCAGACAAAGCAGCGAACTATCAAAAAGAGGTTGACTTCGACTACTATTTATTCTCCTATCACGGAGTACCAGAACGCCATATTCGCAAGGGAGATATCACAAAGAATACCTGTGTTTTTGGGACATGTTGCGAAACTATCACCGAGAAGAACCATACTTGCTACCGGGCACAATGCCACGAGACAACGCGTTTAATCGCGAAGGAGATGGGATTAAAGCCAGGTACCTTTGGTACAGCTTTCCAAAGCCGATTAGGCCGTGATCCTTGGTTACAGCCTTACACTGATGAAACCATCAAAAAGCTTGTTAAGGAAGGCAAAAAGAAGATTTTAGCGTTCTCTCCAGCTTTTGTGGCTGATTGTTTAGAAACCACCATCGAAGTAGGTGAGGAGTACAAAGAATTATTTGAAGAGGCGGGTGGAGAGCATTGGCAATTAGTGGAGAGTTTGAATAATTCACCTGAATATGTGGCCCTTTTAGAGGACCTTGTAAAGAATTCATAAGATGGTAGCTCTACTTTTAACCATCGTTTTTTCGGTATTGTTACTGGTAAATTTTCGCGCACATGCGAAATATAATATCGATACACGAATAGCCATTTTGTTGAACTATCCGGTTTGTTTTTTGACTGGCTATTTTCATCAAATGGATGCAATACCCTTTCATTGGCCATCTACAGGTTATTCCTTGGGTATATTAGGAATCGGAATTGGTTTCGTCATTACTTTCTTATTATCCGGATATTCAACCGTGAAAAATGGAATGGCGCCTACATCTCTAGCTAATAATATTTCGTTAGTGATTCCGGTGATGGTGAATCTCTTTATTTGGAAGACTGGCGGTGATTTGACTTTATCCGTGATTGCTGGACTCGTATTGTCGTTTGCAGCTATCTATTTCTGTAGTCCATCGGGGGAAGGATCAGTCCAAAAGCCTGTCATATGGGCTTTAGTTGCGGTTTTCATAGCCTATGGTATTACCAATACGGCCTTTAATTATTTAAATGCAGCCATCGTACAGCAAGTAGGTGGAAGTATTTCCTTTACTTTGATGCTATTGCTTGGTTCGATGGCTACCTCAGCTATCGTCTTGGTATATTGGACGATTACGGGTGGAGTGACTTGGTCGCTTCGTTCCGTTTTAGCTGCCATTCCGTTAGGTTTACCTAATTTCTTTTCTTTCTATTTCTTATTAAAGGCACTGGATGCGTACCAACAAAACGGTGCGGTGGTATTAACCATTTACAACCTTGGCGTGATTTTATTAAGCGCTGTTACCGCTTTGGTTTTCTTCAAGGAAAGCTTGACGAGAAAGCAGTGGTTGGGGATAGGGTTAGGTTGTGCAGGGATAGCGTTGATTATTCTGTAGATAGGAGAGTATAGATTATAGAGTATAGATTATAGAGTAGCTATTAATTTAATTTTTTATCTCTACTCTATACTCTCTACTCTATTATCTATTTTTTAAAATTGCGAAGCAACTATAAAACATTCGCCGTTTGCTCCTTAATCTTCTCCAGCTCATCTTTCATATTCACGACTAAACGTTGAATGGTTGAATCGTTTGCTTTTGAGCCTATCGTATTAATTTCGCGGCCAATTTCTTGGGCCATAAAGTTGAGTTTCTTTCCGTTTCCTTCCTCGAGAATCTCGATGAAATAGTCAAGGTGAGTTGCTAAACGGACTTTTTCTTCGGAGATGTCGAATTTCTCAATGTAATAAACGACTTCTTGTTCGAAGCGGTTTTTGTCAATATCCTCTTTCAAGCCAAGTTCTAATAGCGCATTGCGCATCCGCTCGCGGATGCCTGGCATACGAATTTTGTCTTGTTCTAGTACTTGGGCTAGTCCAGATTTGATGGAGGCGATGTATTCGCGGAATTTGTCTTCTACGACCTTACCTTCGCGGGCACGGAATTCTTTACATTCTTTGACAGCTTCTTGAACGGCCTCGAAAACCACTTTCCAAAGTGCTTCAATCTCCTCCTCGTTGTCTTGGGAATGATCTGATGCGTTTAAGCTTGGCATTGACATGGCCTGTAAATACAAAGCGTTTTCATCTATATTCGTAATGCCTAATTCGGTTGCTACGCGCATTAATTCTGCGAAATAGGTGGCAATTTGGCCTTGTGGTAAGATACTTTGTTCTACGTTTTCCGTGTTTTTTTGCAGATGTAAATTCAACTCCATTTTACCTCGCTCTAATTGTTGGGTGAGGTAATTGCGAATATCAATTTCTTTAGCTGATAGTGATTTAGGCACACGACAGAAGATATCCGTAAACTTGGAGTTTAAACTTTTGACTTCAACACGGATTTGTAGGTCTTGGAGTTCTTTTTGGGATTTTCCAAAACCCGTCATGGAGTAGATCATATCGTTTCTTTTTTGGCCTTAGCCGCTTGGTAAAGAGCAAATGCAATAAATACAAGCATTGCGATGGAAGCTCCTGCGTCAATTTTATTTCCAGTAATAACGGAAACGGGAGCAAATTTAAATTCAATGGTATGTTTCCCTGCGGGAATAGCTAAGCCGCGTAAAATATAATCTGCCTGTACGTGATTGGTTTCTTTTCCATCGATATAGGCCTTCCAATCT
>JBIILT010000266.1:0-2654 GCA_044338355.1 Aquirufa sp. | reverse complement strand
CATCAATGAACCAGCCTTAGGAAATGCAATCCATGGTTTGTTAGCAAGAGCTCCATTTTCAATTGTGCGCGAATCAGAAAATTCAATCACCTTAGAATACGCATACCTAGGTGAAGAACTTAACTACCCCTTCCCGTTTACCTTTCGCTACACATATCATTTACTAAATGAAGGTGGCCTCGAAATTACCTTCGAAGCAAAAAACACCGGATCAACTTCTATGCCTTTTGCCTGTGGCTGGCATCCCTATTTTAGATTCCCAGATACAACTGCAGCGGACTTATCAATCCAATTTCATCCAATTAGCCGTTTTTCATCGGATTCTCAGATGATTCCTTTGAAAGAAGAAAGTCTACACGGCCAGACAGAGTTCATATTCTCGAAAGAAAAAGTCGATCATGTCTTTAGACTAGAACCCCAAAAGAAGCATATCACCGAATTGAGAGACAACAAACACCAGCGATCCTTATTCTTAGAACAGTCTTCTATTCAATTTCCATTTCTGGTTGTCTTTCAACCCGAAGGGTTTACTTCGGTGGCTATAGAACCCATGACTGCTAACACAGATGCCTTTAATACGGGGGATGGATTAATCGAATTAGAGCCATTAGAGGTCTTTTCAGGACAGATACGTTTATCCATTGGAAAATAAACCATTCATACAGGTTTTTTGTACCTTTGTCAGATGAAGTATTATTCGCTACTCATATTGTTGCTTTTATCCGCATTAAACCCTGTTTTAGGGGAATCCTTTCTGGATTCAAAGGCGGATTCAAGTGCCAATAATTGGAAACAAATAATGACCTCAGGCATTAACTTGAATCAATCGAGTTTTAGTGATAACTGGAAAGGAGGGGGTACAAATACCTTAGCCATCGGCTGGTATTTAAATCATACGGCAAATGTTTCCAATGAATCTTGGCGTTTGAATTCTGACCTTAATTTACAAGTAGGATTTCTCCAAAATAGAACGCAAAGTCTTCGTAAAAATATAGACCGTATTGCGTATGAATTTAAGGCAGGTTATCGAATCAGCCCTAAATGGGACTTTTACGGTTCAACTAACTTTCAGACTCAATTCTTTAGTGGGTATGAATATGGGAAGAAAAATAAGGCAGGTGTGCCTGTGGACTCCCTTATTTCAAGCCTTTTTGCTCCAGCGTACCTGACTTCTTCGATGGGTTTAGAATACCATCCAGATAAATCATTTTATACCCGAATAGGTATAGGCAGTTTACGCCAAACTTTTGTATTCGATCAAGCTATCTCCAGAGCAGGATTATATGGTTTAGAGAAGCCAGGCGATAATATTAGAAATCAATTCGTATTTCAATATTTAGTCAACATTGACAAAGATGTATGGGAAAATATCAATGTAAAAGCACGTTACTCAGCCCTAATCGACTATTTCAGACTAACTTTATCAAATAGTATAGTTCATCGATTAGATGCAAATGTGACGATGAAGGTAAACAAATATGTCAGTACGAATCTGCAGATTGTTTTATTCCGCGATTATGATCAAGATCCTAACTGGCAATTCTCCCAAGTATTATCGATGGGTCTTGTCTACCGAATAGAAAAATAGTTATTTCTTTCGATTCAAATACCGGTCATACAGCATTTGCAATATCCCGTCTTTCAATCCTAAATCAGGCACTAAAATCGTTTTACAACCACCTAATTCCATCGCAGTCAGGTAGATAGAAGCGGCTGGCAAAATGACATCAGCCCGGTCCGTATTTAAGCGAAGTTTATTGACACGGTCTTCAAAAGAGAAGGATCCCACATAAGCGGCCATCTCAAATAAGGCATCGAAAGTCATCGACTTTTCATCCGTTCCAGGTTTAGACAAATTAAATAATTTGGCAATATTTCCACCCGTCCCAATTGCCTCAATTTCACCTGAGATTAATTCTTTTTGCTGCGTAATCCAATTGCGCATTTTTTCCCAATCTCCCTCCTTCTCTGTACCTTCTAATAAACGAACAGATCCAATTTTAAAGGATTTAGAGGCTAATTTTTCTCGGTGACGGTAGATGTTTAATTCAGTACTTCCACCACCTACATCAATATGGAGGTAATTTTTCTTCGGATGTAATGATTGAACAACTACATCATTGATTAATTCCGCTTCACGAATTCCATCAATTAATTGGATCTTCATGTCTAAAATCTTATGAATTCGAGTAATGATCTCGGCTGAATTAGAGGCCTCACGCATGGCTGAAGTGGCACAAATCGCGTAATCCTTCACTTCGTGTAAATCCATTAATAACTTGTAAGCGTGCAACAATTTAAAGATCCTTACCTCCGATTCAGGGGAAATGGAACCATCGCCAAACACATCATGACCTAGACGAAGAGCGAAACGCACGTATTCGATCCGCTTAAAACTGATCACACCATCGTTCTCCAATACACTAGATATTTGAAGACGAGCGGCATTCGAACCGATATCTATGGCTGCAAATTTCATGACTTAGCGGGTTTATGAAGGTAAAATCCATTGCCTTGGGCTTCGTATGAAATCTCTGTTCCCAGGACAAATAACAATTCTCTTCGATCAATGATAACAGGAATATTTTCAATCAGGTACTCCTCGTCAAACTCAGTTTTAGCATCAAAGCCAAGTAAAAATGTACCACCACAGG
>JBIILT010000265.1:0-2658 GCA_044338355.1 Aquirufa sp. | reverse complement strand
CCCCAGAAACGGCGATTCATTTGCTAGTGAGGAAAGGCAACGAGTCTATTTTCCAAGCCTATACTCATTCATGTTTGGAGCGCGTTTGGACCTATGATAAGTCGAATAAACGGGCTTCATGGCTTGATTTACGCACTAATTTGAAGCAAGAATCCTTCGATAAAGTTTTCGTCGTGCAGCGTTTCTTTGGGATGGGTTTATTGAGTCTGATGATAGGGGCGAAGCAGGTGATGGGTTTTAATAAAAATCCACTTTCTTGGTTTTTTTCAAAGTCGTATCCGCATCCTTTCGGAAATGGTATTCACGAAGTAGAACGGAATACTGTTTTATTGAGCGATTGGCTAGGGGAGAAGGTCTATAAGCCTTTTTTGAATCCTGCACAGGTTCCCGCTCCGGCTAAAAATTACATCTGCATTTCTCCCGGGAGTGTGTGGGAGACGAAACGTTTACCCATCCAAAAGTGGATTGATTTTATTCATTTATTGCCTCGCGATCAGGCAGTTGTGTTAATGGGTTCGCCTAATGAGAAACATTTATCAAATGAGATTGAGCAAGCCTGTCATGGTTGTCCCATTTATAATGAAACGGGGAAACATACGCTCTTAGCCTCAACTTCTATTTTTGCCCAAAGCAAAGGTAATTTCGTGAATGATTCAGGTCCGATGCACCTTTCTTCTGCTGTCAATGTACCGACAGTCGCAGTATTTTGCTCTACTATACTGGATTTTGGCTTTGGACCTTTGGCTGATCACAGTCAAATTATAGAGGTTTCGGAGAAATTAGCTTGTCGTCCTTGTGGAGATCACGGCAAGAAAAATTGCCCGCTAGGCCATTATGCCTGCGGAAATCACATCTCTACCCAAAAAATGTTGTTGGCTTACGAAGCTCTCGAAGCGAGTAAGTAAAGGACTGCCATTCTCACAGCTACTCCGTTTTCTACCTGATCCAAGATGATCGAATGTGGTGAATCCGCCGCATCTGAACTTAATTCCACCCCGCGGTTTATTGGTCCAGGGTGCATCAGAACGATCTCTTTAGGTAATTCCTCTAGCATGGCGCGATTAATTCCGAAGAATTGCGAGTATTCGCGAAGACTTGGGAAGTACTTGATTTGCTGTCTTTCTAACTGGATGCGCAACACATTAGCGGCATCACACCAAGCTAAAGTGCTCTTCACATCGTGAGAAACTTCGACTCCTAAACTTTGTATGTGCTTCGGAATCAAGGTGCTAGGTCCACAAAGGCGAACTTCAGCTCCTTGTTTTTTCAAGGCATAAATATTCGAAAGGGCTACGCGTGAGTGCAAAATGTCACCGATAATGGCAATCTTCTTGCCGGATAAATCGCCCAGCTTTTCTTGTAAAGAGAAGGTATCTAATAAGGCTTGCGTCGGATGCTCGTGCGTTCCGTCGCCAGCATTAATGATATTCGCTTTTATGTGTTTCGCTAAATAATGTGGGGCTCCTGGACTCGCGTGGCGCATCACGATCATATCCACTTTCATCGCTAGGATGTTGTTCACCGTATCCAATAAGGTTTCGCCTTTCTTTACCGAACTGCCAGAGGCTGAGAAGTTAATCGTGTCAGCTGAGAGTCTTTTCTCCGCTAATTCGAAGGATAAACGCGTACGGGTGGAATTTTCAAAGAAGATGTTGGCAATCGTCACATCGCGTAGAGAAGGAACTTTTTTAATGGGTCTGTTCAAGACCTCTTTAAATTCTCTGGCCGTTTTAACAATCAATTGAATGGATTCTTCATCCAGATCTTTGATTCCTAATAAATGTGGCGACTTTAGCATAGTTCTTATCAGGGTTGTTGAGGAATTAACCAAATTCTATCCGCTTCATGGCCTTGTTCCGTCCATTCTACGAGTACTTTTTCAGTAGGCAAAGTATTGACACTTTTACCCACGTAATCTGCGTTAATTGGCAAATCACGATTATATATCCGGTCTATTAAGACACATAATTCCACTTTAGACGGTCTCCCAAAACTATTCATCGCATCCAGCGCCGCCCGAACCATTCGGCCCGTTGCTAAAACGTCATCTACTAAGATGACACGCTTATTTTCAATAAGGAAAGGAACATCGGTTGAATTAGGGGAGACGGTTTCTCTACGACGGTAATCGTCGCGGAAGAAGGTTGCGTCAATTTTTCCTACGCTAGGCGCTTTTTCGAGGTGTTTACTTAATTCTTTTGCAATACGTTCCGCAAAGAAAATGCCTCGGGGCTGTAAGCCTAGAATAACTGTTTCAACGTCTTTGATTTGATTTTCAATGAGCTCTTGGCATAACCGAGATATGGTTATTTCGAGTAATGGGCTTGATAAAATCAGCTTGCGAGTCATTGTTGCAAAGATACTATAATTTTTTTTAAAAGATTACCTGGTTCGGATCGAAGTCAGGTAGTATTTGGTCTTTATCCGATACAATCGGGTTTTCAACTCCCCATTCGATACCTAATTGTGGGTCATTCCACCGTATACCTGATTCTGCTTCTTTGTTCCAAAAATTCGTGCATTTGTACACAAAAATGGTCTCCTCTAGGGCAATAAATCCATGCGCAAATCCGACAGGAACATAAAGCATATTGCCTTTTTCCGCATCTAAAACAAATTTTTCGTGTTGTCCAAAAGTAGGGGAGTCCTTGCGTAAAT
>JBIILT010000277.1:0-2674 GCA_044338355.1 Aquirufa sp. | reverse complement strand
GCGGCGATGTAACTGTACGAATGGACGGTGGTGGTTTTTCTAGCAATTAAATGATAAATATATGCGTATATATTAAGGACGCATATATGAGTAGACCAAAGCCCGATGTACTTTTAGAATACACGAATAAAAAGAACTATAAGACTGAGCAAATTCTCAAGTCTGATGCAATCTGGGCGGTCTTTTATCAAGGCGAACCATTTAATTTAAAAAGTTCAAATAGCTTAACTAGTTATCCAGGACCTAAATATAAAAAAGTTAGTTTTTCTAATCCGGGCCACGCTATCAATTTAGCTAAGAAACTTAACTCAATGTTTAACTCTAGCGATTTCGAAGTGGTCAAATTGACTACTGGCGAAATCATCAAATGATCTCTAGAGCTACATATACTAAAATTTTTCTCAATGAGCTAGGTCGTAGTTGCGACGAAGCCAACATTAAATTACATCTACATAAATTATGGCAAAGTAAACGAACCAAAGACGAGGGCGGTCTTAGGTTAAGTTTAGAAGGATTTGAATTTCTTACAGATGAGCTTAAACTCGAAAGTTACGAAGTTCCATTTTCTGAACAAATCGAATTGAGTCCACAAACTATTATTTTCTTTGACCAATTTTTAGATTGTCCGTATTTCTTAACAGGTCAAAGTTTAACCGTATTTGCAGAGAAAAAGGCATTCGAGCTTTACATGTTTTCGGACGATATTCGAAAATATGGACTAGTCAAAGCAATGAACGCTAGAAAGAAAGACAGCCAAACGGACGAAAACTCCTAAAAAACTGTTGACATAGTGACGTATCTATCGTATAATACATACATAGACAGTTAATGTTAAACGCTTTTTTAACCCAGGAGTAAATATGAGCGAAATTGTTTCCCGTACAGTAGGCCCTAAAGCAGCTAAAAAATCTATTCGTCGTGCTTTTAAAGCAAAGCGTCCAATCTTCTTGTGGGGTCCTCCAGGAATTGGTAAGTCGGATATTGTTAAACAATTGGGCGAAGAACTAGAGGCTCATGTTATTGACATTCGCTTGAGTCTTTGGGAACCTACTGATATTAAAGGTATTCCTTACTTTGATGCTAATGCGGGCAAAATGGCTTGGGCTCCGCCAATGGAATTGCCAGACGAGTACATGGCTAGCCAACATAAACAAATTATCCTATTCATGGATGAAATGAACTCTGCAGCTCCTGCTGTTCAAGCGGCAGCTTATCAGTTGGTTTTGAACCGTCGAGTTGGTACTTACAAGTTGCCAGATAACGTGCTGATTGTTGCCGCTGGTAACCGTGAAGCTGACAAGGGTGTTACTTATCGCATGCCTGCTCCGTTGGCAAACCGTTTCGTTCACATGGAAATGCGTGTTGACTGGGATGACTACTTTACTTGGGCTACTGAAAATCGTATCCACAAAGACGTAGTTGGTTTCCTTACTTTCTCTAAGAAAGACCTGTACGACTTTGATCCTAAGTCTGGTTCAAAAGCATTTGCTACTCCGCGTAGCTGGGCATTTGTTTCTGAACTGTTGTTTGACGACGACGAAGACGAAAACACTTTGACAGATTTGGTGTCGGGTGCTGTCGGTGAAGGCCTTGCTATTAAGTTTATGGCACACCGAAAAGTTGCGTCTAAGTTGCCTAACCCTACTGACATCTTGCTTGGCAAGGTTAAGAAAATGGACACTAAAGAAATCAGTGCCATGTACTCTTTAACTGTTAGCCTGTGCTACGAACTCAAAGATGCATGTGACAAAAACGTTAAAAATTGGAATGATCAAGTTAATAACTTCTTCCAGTTTATTATGGACAATTTTGAAACTGAATTAGTTGTTATGGGCACTAAACTTGCATTGACTCAATACCAATTACCGTTGGATCCAGATGAGATCAAATGTTTCGATGACTTCCATGCTAAATTTGGTAAGTACATTGCAGCAGCTACCGAAAAGCGTTAATTTGGTACTGTGCTATTTGACACCGCCTACGGGCGGTGTTATAATATATACATAGAGTAATTATTTAGGAGCAGATTATGTCGCAACATTTAGATCCAGTTATAGACAAAATTATTGTAGCACGAATTGGGTTGCTACTACGCCATCCATTTTTTGGCAATATGGCTACACGCCTTAAAATTGTAGATGCTAGCGATTGGTGTCAAACAGCTGCAACAGATGGTCGTAACTTGTTCTACAGTCGTCCGTTTTTTGAAAAACTCAGCACCAAAGAAGTTGAATTTGTTGTAGCACACGAGATCTTGCATAATGTGTTTGATCACATTGCTCGTACTGAAAATAGAAATCGCGGCATTTGGAATGCGGCTATCGACTACTGTGTGAACGGACAGTTGGTTAGGGATCGTATTGGTGACTCTCCAAAAGATATTAAGATTTTCCATGATCCCAAGCATTACGGAAAAAGTGCCGAACAAGTGTATGACGAGATTTATGAAAAGATGGACGAAGAAAGTCTGTCTGCGTTGGGTCAACTATTAGACGAGCATATCGATTGGGAAGGTGACGGCACTGGGAATAACGGTAGTCAGCCAGGCCAAGGTAATAAGCCGCAATACTCGAAAGATGAATTGCGCAAAATCCGTGATGAAGTACGAGAAGCTACAATTTCAGCAGCGCAAGCTGCAGGTGCCGGCAATACTCCTGCTGAGATTCAACGTATG
>JBIILT010000264.1:0-2684 GCA_044338355.1 Aquirufa sp. | reverse complement strand
CTTTAACAGGGGAGTCCAGGCTTGGAATCGAGCGAATTGAGCCGGAGGGGCTGTAATTCCGATCGAGCGAGGGGTGAAACCTCCTTCGTCACTTTCGATGACAAAGATGTGGTTCTCTTTGTTTAGTTTAGCTTGGTTTGCGTATTCCTTGCCACCACGCGCGGCATTTTCCTCGTTTGCGAATAAAACGAAACGAATCGTGCGCTTGGGCTTGTAGTTCAATGCTTTCATGACGCGCAAAACTTCCATGGTATGTACGATGCCAGCGCCGTCGTCGTGCGCGCCTTCATTGACATCCCAGCTGTCTAAGTGGCCGCCTAGGGTGATGTATTGATCTGGGAACTCGGATCCGCGGATTTCGGCGATCACATTGTTGTCGTCTGCGTCTGGAAGGAAGAAACCGTAAGTTTGTACTTGGGCTTTGATGGATCCTTTTTTGGCCAAAGAATACAATAGCTGAGCATCATCCGGACCTAAAGCCACCGCCGGAATCTTAGGATAAGTCTCATCATAACTCATGCTACCCGTATGCGGCTCATTATCCGGCGCCGTACTCAACGAGTGAATCATGATCGCCACAGCACCATATTTCGCGGCTTTACTCGCTCCAGAACGGCGAAAAGCACCGCTCTCACCATAGGCCTTAAACGTCTGAATCTTCGTGGGATCAAATACACTATGGTAATAGACAATCTTCCCCTTAACCTCGTCCTTGCGCTTTTCTAATTCCTCGAAACTAGCTACCGCAACTACCTCAGCCTCAATTAATCCATTCGATCCCATTGAATTTCCTAAGGCTAAAGCCGCCAAAGGCTGCATTCTTGCCTCCCCATTCACCCCCACAATCGCTGCAAAATCTTTCCCACCTCTTTTCCAATTAGGCACCTTACACGGCTGCAAAAACACTTTATCCGCACCGATAGCCTCTAAACTTTTCTTACCCCAAACCACCGCATTTTGTGCCTGCGGAGATCCGGCTAAACGCCCTCCAATCTTTTTGGTCAACTCATACAATAAGTCATAGGCCTTCCCATTTGTCATAATCTCATCCGACATCTTCTTAATGAAGAGGGAGTCTGTGTTTGCCTGAGCGCTGGAAAATAGGGGTAATAATAGGAGAGGGAGGAAACGTAATTTCATAGAAGGATAATAAGTTTGTGTTTTAAAGATAGGAAAAAAAGTCGCTAGTCGCTAGTCACTAGTCGGGAGGGATAAAGAGAGTATAGATTATAGAGTATAGATAAGAGATATCTTTGGCTAGCTTGTATTATTTGTGATTTCTATCTTTACTCTATACTCTCTTCTCTATAATCTTATTTTTCATGAAAAAACTACTAATTCTCTTAACGCTTTGTTCTATTAATGCCAAAGCCCAATCCTTCCAAGGTCTACTTAAAAAAGCCACTGAAATTGTCTCTTCAGGCGGATCTTCCCTTAGTTCAGATGATATCGCAAACGGTTTAAAAGAAGCGCTAAGAATAGGCGCAGAGAAAGGGTGTACCAACCTAGCTAAACCAGACGGATTCTTTAAAAACGCAGCATTGAAAATCTTAATGCCACCTGAAGCAGCAAAAGTAGAAAGCACACTAAGAAGCGTTGGATTAAATCAATTAGCTGATGATTTGATCCTTAGTTTAAACCGGGCCGCAGAAGATGCCTCGACCACCGCAGCACCAATTTTTGTGAATGCGATCAAGCAGATGTCCATCACCGATGGAATTAACATCTTGCGTGGCGACGAAATAGCTGCTACAACTTATTTACGTTCAAAAACCACGGATCAATTAAAATCGACATTTAATCCCATCGTCAAAACCTCTTTAGACAAAGTAAACGCAACAAAATACTGGGAAAAGGCCATCTCGGCCTACAATGCCATCCCATTTAGCAATAAAAAAATCAATCCAGATCTAAGCGCCTACGTCACAGAAAAGGCGATGGAAGGTATCTACAGCGAAATCGCAAAGCAAGAGAAGGATATTCGGGCGAATCCAATGGCGAGAACAAGTGATTTGTTGAAGAAGGTTTTTAATAAGTAAAATGAAAATCCAAAGACTCCTTTTTACAAGCTATCTAATTTCCTTATCCATTACCATTGTCTTAGGTCTTATTGATTCTGACCCCATTATTAGCCTCAGTAGTTTCTTGACTGATATCTTTTTCATGTCCATTTTATGCTGGGTAGTCGTGTTGCCAATCACTTGTTTGGTCCATTTAGTAAATGAAAAATTCCAAAGGTTAGCGAATAAATAATTTTGGAAATAAATTCCAAGCAAAGTACATTTGATGTGGTGTTTTAAATTTTACGATGAGATTAATTCTCTTTACTTTTCTTGTTATACTACTGGTCTCAGTTAAATCTTTCTCCCAAACAGGGATAGGGACAACTACACCTAACTCGTCAGCAAAACTAGAAATTGCCGCCACAGATAAAGGTTTGCTTATTCCAAGAATGACGGCTGCGCAACGAACTGCAATTACTACCCCAGCTAACGGTTTATTAGTTTATCAAACAGATTCAGAAACAGGGTTTTATGTCAATTCGGGGACTTCCGCTTCACCTACTTGGATTCGAGTGAATAGCAATTGGACACGTTCAGGAAATGACATTTCGTATTCTTCAGGAAACATTTCGACGACTGGCGCACTTACAGGGGGAAATTCATCCACCTCTTCCTTATCGG
>JBIILT010000263.1:0-2686 GCA_044338355.1 Aquirufa sp. | reverse complement strand
AGCAGTAGAAGAATTTGGAATAGATACAGCGAACATGTTTGTATTCTGGGATTGGGTAGGTGGTCGTTATTCTTTATGGTCTGCCATCGGATTATCAATCTGTCTTTCAGTAGGATACGATCATTTTGAAGCACTTTTAGCAGGTGCAGAAACCATGGACGCCCATTTTGCTTCTGCAACATTTGAAAACAACATCCCGGTAATCTTAGGTTTACTTGGTATTTGGTACGTTAATTTTTTCAATGCCCCTACACACGCTATTCTACCTTATGACCAATATATGCATCGTTTTGCGGCCTATTTCCAACAAGGAGATATGGAGTCCAATGGTAAGACGGTAGACCGTTCCGGAAAAAGGGTGAATTACGCTACAGGTCCCGTTATTTGGGGAGAGCCAGGAACGAATGGTCAACATGCTTTCTATCAATTAATCCACCAAGGTACCCAATTGATTCCTGCTGATTTTATCGCACCAGCAGAAACTCATAACAAAATAGGTAATCACCATACTTTACTCATGTCCAATTTCTTCGCTCAGACAGAGGCATTAATGAATGGAAAATCGAAAGAAGTGGTAGTAGCTGAATTACAAAAGGCTGGCTTGAATGAAGTAGAGATTGAGAAATTAGCTCCATTTAAAGTATTTGAAGGAAATAAACCAACTAATTCATTTTTAGTAAAGAAAGTAGACCCTTTCACCTTAGGATCACTTATAGCGATGTATGAACACAAAATATTTGTTCAGGGCGTAATTTGGAACATCTTTAGTTACGACCAATGGGGAGTGGAATTAGGTAAGCAATTAGCAAATTCGATACTTCCAGAATTAGAGAATGAGGAAAAAATTACTTCCCACGATTCTTCTACCAACGGATTAATTAATCAATTTAAAGCCTGGAGATAAATTTAGCTCTTTAATAAAACAATCATTTCAGAGATGGAGAGCAGATTCTGTTCTCCATTTTTCATATTCTTTACATTCGCTTTTCCCTCTTTCAATTCAGACTCGCCTATTACAGCTACGAAAGCTATTTTCTTCTTGTCTGCGAACTCAAAAGACTTCTTGATTTTAGCAATATCTGGATAAACTTCAGCTGGAATTCCTGCTTTACGCAATTCATTTGCCATCCCTAAACTTGCTTTACGTCCAGTTTCATCGAAATAAGTAAATAGGATGGCACTAGCGCTCGTAGCCATTTCAGGGAATAGTTTTAATTCTTCCATCACATCTAGGATGCGCTCAATCCCAAAAGAGATTCCCACTCCCGACATATTAGGTAAACCAAAGGAACTAGTTAAATCATCATAGCGTCCTCCACCTACGATTGAGCCAAATGGAACATCCACCGCTTTACCTTCATAAATCAAACCTGTATAATAACTTAATCCTCGAGCTAACCTGTAATCAAAAACTAGGTTATCAGATGAGAAGCCATTGGTCTCTGACAAAGAAAGTACTTCTGTAATCTCTGTGATACCTTGTAAACCGAGAACATTAGAACCAAAAAACACCGTCAATTTGGCAATTTTCTCTTCATTTGTTCCTTCAAACAATACAAGATCCTTAATGGCATCCGTTTTTGCTTGAGTGAAACCATTTTCAACTAACTCTTTTGCCACATTCTCCCAACCAATCTTATCCAGTTTATCTAAGGCTACTGCAAATGACACAAAACGGGTACTTTCACCCAGACGATCTACAATACCTGCTAATATCTTACGAGAGTTTATAAATAAGTTTACTCTTAGTTTTAATGAATTAAAAATGGATTGAAATAAGGCGATCAATTCAGCCTCATTTACTAATGAATCAGAACCAATAATATCGGCATCGCATTGATAAAACTCACGGTAGCGACCACGCTGTGGACGATCTGCCCTCCAAACCGGTTGAATTTGATATCTACGGAATGGAAAAGCTAGCTCATTCCGATTCATCGATACGAAGCGCGCAAAGGGTACCGTTAAATCATAACGAAGGCCCTTTTCAGAAATTTTAGATGTGAATGATTTTGAACCTGCATCAATGTCGGATGCAGAAACTTTGGACAAATAATCACCACTATTTAAGATTTTAAATAATAACTGATCCCCCTCTTCCCCATACTTACCAGTTAAAGTAGATAGGTTTTCAATGGCAGGAGTCTCAATTGTTTGAAAGCCAAATCCTTGAAAATGAGTCTTTATGATGTCAAAAACGTAATTACGTCTTGCCATTTCTGTAGGACCAAAATCCCTAGTACCTCGTGCGTTCGCTGGTTTCTGCATAATATCTAAAAAACAAATTTAATTAATTATGCTATAATATTTTTGATAATAGTCGATTTTAGCTATTTTTGCAAACCAAATTATCAAAGACATGGCAGTAACTAGACTAAAACGTAAAGACAGAAGAAATAAAGCAGTAGCTAACAACAAGGTTGCAGCTATCAAAATCTTAAAGGCAAGACCTATCATCAAGTTAGTTGATGTAGAAGCTATTAAAGCTAGCTTTGCTAAATAAGAATAATATTCTTTAAATTTAAACCGGTTTATGCCGGTTTTTTTATGTTCAATTTAAACCTCTAACTCTATGAAAAAGACATTATACATCGTATCAGCCATTATTTTAGGTGCGAGCACCTTAGCTATGGCACAAGATCACCGTCACGCGAAAGTAAATCCAACGAACCCCAATGATACAGAA
>JBIILT010000262.1:0-2704 GCA_044338355.1 Aquirufa sp. | reverse complement strand
AATGAAGGGAACCTTGACACGTACATGCGGCGTGATTTTTGGGGTAACTCCAGATCACCAAGGTAAAGGGGTCGAATCAGCTATCGCCCTTCGATTCCGCGAAGTCGCAAGAACAAACCCCTTCTATCCTTATTCAACCATGGACATGAATTGGGTGGGTGACTTTAATCCAAAAATGCTTCGATTTGTCTCCCAATTAGGAGCCACTAACGATAAAACTTTTATTACATACCGTACATTTTTCAATCCAAACCAACCCTTTAGTCGTTGTCCTAAAGTAGGTTAATACATTTATTATGAGCTTATTATCCATTGGAACCGTTGCGTTCGACGCCTTAGAGACCCCTTACGGAAAAACCGATAAAATCATCGGTGGATCTTGTACTTATATTGCCTTATCGGCTGCCTTCTTTTTACCTAAAGTGAATGTGGTGGCTGTAGTAGGAGATGACTTTCCACAAGAATACATGGACACCTTGACGTCTCGTGGCATCAATTTGGACGGATTACAAATCAAGAAAGGGGAGAAGTCGTTCTTTTGGGCGGGTAAATACCATAACAACATGAATTCACGTGACACTTTAGTGACGGAATTGAACGTGTTAGCGGATTTCAAACCAGCCATTCCAGCTTCTTACCAAGATTGTGAATATCTAATGTTAGGAAATCTAACGCCGCAAGTACAAATCGAAGCGATTCAGGGCCTGAACAAGCGCCCCAAATTAGTTGTGATGGATACCATGAACTTCTGGATGGATGTGGCGATGGATGATTTGAAGCGTGTTTTGACGATGGTGGATGTGCTTTGCATTAATGATGAGGAGGCACGTCAATTATCCGAGCAATACTCACTTCGCACGGCAGCTAAAATGATTATGGCGATGGGTCCTAAGACCTTGATTATCAAGAAAGGGGAGCACGGGGCCTTATTGTTCCAAGGCGACCGCATGTTCTACTGCCCAGCACTTCCATTAGAAGACGTTTTTGATCCGACGGGTGCGGGAGATACGTTCGTAGGGGGATTTATTGGTTACCTAGCGAAGACGGATGATATTTCGTTTGAAAATATGCGTCGCGCCATCGTTCATGGATCTGCCATGGCTTCTTTCTGTGTGGAGAAATTTGGTACTGAGCGATTATTTGAAATTACAGAAGTAGATTTAGCGAGTCGCGTAAATGAATTTAGAGAGTTAGCTTCGTTCTAATTCTTATCCCACGATCACCTCGTGCATCAGATCCAGGTTCAGGTATTTAGCAGCCATGTCTCTAATATCCAGGGCCTGGATATTTTGTATGCTATCCTGGAACTGATCGTAGAAGTCGGGGGCTAACCCATCTAATTGAATCACGCGTACTTTTTCAGCAATATCAAAAGCCTGTGTTAGTTCACCAGTAAAACTTCCCATTAAATAGCTTTTGACGATCTCTAGTTCCTCTGAAGGCACCAACTCGTTTTGAAGTATCGTTATTTCCTTTTTGATTTCTGCCAAAGTCGCATCTACATTCTCCCCATTCACATCTGTTCCCACCACCCAATAGCCACCACGCGGATAGGGAGCTAAACTGGACGAGATACCATAGGTAAAACCTTTGTCTTCGCGGATATTTTTCTGCAAACGAGAGCCAAAGTATCCTCCTAAAACCGTATTCATTACACTGTAATGAAAATAATCTGGATGCGTTCTAGAAATGGCAGAGAGACCGAAACGAATGGAACTCTGTACGGAACCTTCTTTTTCTTCCCTTAATTTAATTGGTTTGGAAGCCAATGCAATCGACGGAATAAGTAGTTCGGAGCTGGAGTACCTGATTTGTCCCAGGGTCTGATCTAAAAAGGAAATTTGTTCATCAGAAATTCTTCCAGAAAGGAAGATGACTGGTTTTTGTGAAGCCCAAGTCGATTTATACTGGTTTACAAGGGTGGCTTGATCTAATTTTTCAAAATCTTCATCCACCGTAAATCGGCCATAGGGGTCGTTCGGGAATACCTGAGCGCGAAATTTTTGGCTAGCTGAATAGGAGGTTTTTTCCCAATTCAGTTTTGTTTTTTGGCGTTCGATTTCGGTCTCTTTTTCTACCTCCTCCGCTGGGAAAGTTGCTTCTTGTAGTATTTCACGGACAAGGGGAATCAAAGAATGAAAGTGCTTCGTTAAACCGTACACCGTGAAAGTGCCGTGATCTAAACTGGCTTGGATATCCCAGAAGGCTCCAAAAAAATCAAAAGCCTGGTGAATTTCCTGTGCGGAACGAGACGAAGTTCCGCGTTTCATAAGAGATGCAGTCATGCCAGCCAGTCCTGCTAAAGGGCTATGAATGGCACCAGCCTTCGTACTTAATTCAAATTTAAAAACTTCCTGCTCTCCCGCCGAAACCACCCATACTTCGATGCCATTGGCTAAGGTATATTGTACTGGTTTGGGGAATAAAACTTTCTCTACCGGATAGGCAGCAGGGGCAATACGACGGTCTAACATATTATCTCACGGGCTGATTAATGCCCGCTATGAGCGTTAATCGTAAGGTATTTGCTAAAGGACTACCTTGACCACTTGGAACCAGGTAAGCAAAATCTAATCCGTATTTTTGATCCATCTTAAAGCCAAGGCCAAAAGTGAAATACTTCCGATTTCCCTTCATTTCGCTCTCATGAAAATAGCCTGTTCTTAAGGCAAAAGAATTATTAAATAAATATTCAGCACCTACG
>JBIILT010000261.1:0-2707 GCA_044338355.1 Aquirufa sp. | reverse complement strand
TCCAGCTTATGTAGGCACTTTCAATCAAACACCCTTAGTGCTAGATCCCGATAAATTTGTTCATTTAGAGCATACAGATGGATATAATTACGCCTCTATTGAATTAGAGCATTATCATTCACTCTATCAAAGTCCTAAAAGTCGTTTTGCGATTGACTGGATGCAAGGAGTGGGAATAGGGGCCTTAATTCCTCGCTCCGATGTCTATGTTTTTGGTGTTGGTAAAAATAATTATTGGAATCTGGCAGGTGGTGGTGCTTCCTTAAAGACGGGTTTAAAGTTTAACTTCTCTAAACTCTTATTCTTTGAAACGACTTTCAAGACGGGGGCGACTAAATTATGGGACATTCGCACGACGGGCCGTTCGGTCGATCATGCGGAGCAGGCGATCTATTTTGTTGAATTTTATGGAGCTTTAGGCTTTACTTTAAAAGGTTCTTCTAAATAAATTTTTAGACTAGACTAAAAAATACTATCTTCGAGGTATGTTTACTCGGATTGTATTCTTTTTACTTTGGTCTGTCGTCACTCTTGCACAGAGTGAGGGGCGTATTGAAACAGATCGTCCAGATCAAACGGAATGCCCTTTCATTGTTAAAAAAGGATTTATACAAGCCGAAATAGGCTTTAATCGTTCTAATCGAGAATACCTGTTTCCTACTTCCTTGTTGAAATACGGCTTAAGCAAGCGTTTAGAATTGCGCTATGTTTCCGTTCTAGCCCAAGAGCCGGGTCAGCAGACTCGTTTTCAAACAGAGGCCCTAGGATTTAAGTGGGCTTTATTTCAGCCTTCAGGTTGGAAACCCCGTACTTCTGTGATTGTTCACTATAATTGGGACCACCAAAACCGTGATTTTTCTGAAAAAAACTTGCGTGGCCACTCGATAGGTGACGTGGTTTTTACGATGCAAAATGATTTCAATGAGCGCTCTGGCATTGGGTACAATGTAGGAGCCGAACTACATTCAAATGGATCCTTAGAGGGAATTTATCGCGTGGCACCGAATGTATTGATTGGTAAAAAGGGCTATGCCTATGTTGAGGTTTTTGGAAGGTTTCCCGCTTCTGAATTCGCGGATCATTCCTTTGATGCCGGGTTTGCTTATTATGTGAATGAAGATTTGAAGTTAGATGTTTCGGCGGGCCAAAGTTTTCTCCATCCGGAAGATCATTATGTGGCGATTGGTTTATCTTTTCGTCTTCGAATTTTTCGATAATGCGGTCTTTGCTCAGGATTTCTTAAATTGCAGCAATGAGGCGTTTTTTCTTTTTCTTCTGGGTCTTTTTGCTCGCTATCACTGAGTTGAATGCACAAGCCACACTGCTCGTGGGGGAGAAATCAATCACGTTAGAGGAGAATTTTTCTTTGTCTTTCATCATTAAATCAGCCAATGCGAGTATCGAGACTCCCATTTTTAAATTTCCAGAATTGCCTGGATTGCGAAAATTAGGAGTTTCCAGGTCGAAAGCGACTGATATTCAAAATGGGGAATCGGTTTATTCCTATACATTCTCCCAATATTACCAGGCATCCGCCACCGGCTCGCTTCTAATTCCACCAGCGGAGGTCATCGTTAATCAGCAATCTTTAAAAACAGAAGCCTTTGCCTTGCAGATCAGTGAATCAGCCCCAAAAGAAGAGGTTGTGGAAGATACAAAGGCGCAAATTGAAGATTTATTTAAGGGCCAAAGTTCCCTTTTTCTAGCCCTCACCTCCACCCAATTTCAGCCATTCGTAGGCCAAGGATTTACCTTGAAATTCTCTTTGTTTATTCCAGATGATAATTCGACGCGCTATAGTTTTGATCGAAACGATGTACAAATTCCTCCACTGATTCAGAAAATAAGGCCCAAAAACTGTTGGGAAGAAAGTTTTGGCCTCCAGGAAGTAAAAGTCTCCAAGGTAGTTTATAAGAATAAAAAATATACCGAATATCGCTTCTTTCAGTCCACCTTTTTCGCATTAGATGCGAAGAAAATAGTGATACCTTCGCTGAGTTTACACCTATTGAAAAATAACGAGAAGGTAGTATTTAGTTCGAAACCTATCGTTATAAGTCCGAAGGAATTACCCAATCATCCGTTGAAAGGGAAGATTCCTGTGGGGGATTTTCACCTCGAAGAGACCCTTTCACAGGTTCAGGTTCAGACGGGGGACACAGTGGCTTATATTTCGAGTGTGGTGGGCGACGGTAATAGCATCCTCTGGGATTCCAAATTAATCGAGTCGGATTACTTTCTCAATTTCTACCCTGTAGGGACTCAAAGTTCCGTTTATCCCTATGGAGATAAAATGTTTGGCAATAAAACAGAGAAAATACTGATTATTCCATCGCAACCGGGTAAATTTGCACTGAAATCCTATTTTAACTGGATCTTCTTTAATACCCGGACAGCGGCTTACGACACCTTGCGTTCTGAGGCAATTTTAGCGGTAAGCGGTCAGCCTTCAGATCGCCTTTTGAATACGCAAACCGAAACGATGTTGCTTTATCGGGGACTCGAAAAGTTAGCAGCGGATAAGGTGATTGGTTATCGTTGGATGGATTGGAAACAGATTTTTAATACTTTATTAGGGCTAGTTTTACTCTGGCTTTTCATTTTGATAATTAAGGCCAAAAAAAAATAGCATGGGCAGTATATACGGCAAAATATTTCAAATTAGCACCTTTGGCGAATCTCATGGCGCTGCGGTAGGCGTTGTGGT
>JBIILT010000260.1:0-2709 GCA_044338355.1 Aquirufa sp. | reverse complement strand
AGAGGTGGAATCGCCGGTGGCGATGGCTTCGTGAAGGATTTTTCACGAATTCATCTGCGAAGCAGATCCCAACTTTATACTTTGTGCTTTATGCTTTGTGCTTTAATCAGTCGCTAGTCGAAAGCGATTAGATTACAGAGCATAAAGCACAAAGAATAAAGCATAGAGGTGGAATCGCCGGTGGCGATGGCTTCGTGAAGGATTTTTCACGAATTCATCCGCGAAGCGGATACCTACTTTGTTCTTTGTGCTTTGTGCTTTGTGCTTTAAAAAAGTCGCGACCAGCGACCAGCGACTAGTGACTAGTGACTAGTGACTAAAAAAGCCAGCGCTTCTTACGAAACGCTGGCTTTTTTTATGCACTAAAGAATTACTTCTTATAAGTCACTGTCTTCACCGCTTGGATGGTACGCTCGATGCTTGGAAGAATTTCTTCGATCAAAGTAGGTGCGTATGGAAGAGGCAAGTCACGCGAGTTCACACGAACCACTGGTGCATCTAAATAATCAAATGCCCAACGTTGTAGGTGATAAGCGATCTCGGATGAGATTGCTGATAATGGATTTGCTTCTTCGACAACCACACACCGATTCGTTTTCTTCACTGATTCTACCACTGTGATATAATCAATCGGACGAACGGAACGTAAGTCGATTACTTCGCAAGATATTCCTTGCTTCTCTAACTCTTCTACTGCTGGCATCACCACGCGAGAGAGCATTTTACCAAAAGTCACGATAGTTACCGCTGATCCTGGTTTTACGATGTTCGCTTTACCGATTGGGATTAAGTATTCACCTTCCGGTACTAAACCTTTGTCACCATACATTACCTCAGATTCCATGAAGATCACCGGGTCGTTATCACGAATCGCTGATTTCATTAAACCTTTCGCATCTGCAGGATTGGAAGGAACGACTACTTTTAAGCCTGGAGTGTTTGCAAACCAGTTCTCGAAGTTAGACGAGTGTTGAGATGATAATTGGCCTGCGTTTCCTGTAGGACCGCGGAAAACGATAGGGCAAGAATATTGTCCACCGGACATAGACATCAATTTAGCAGCGGAGTTGATGATTTGGTCAATCGCTACTAAAGAGAAATTAAAGGTCATAAATTCAACAATGGGACGAAGGCCATTCGCTGAAGCACCCACGGCAATACCACCAAAACCTAATTCAGCAATCGGCGTATCAATCACACGCTCAGGACCAAATTCGTCTAACATTCCCTGGGAAACTTTATAGGCTCCGTTGTATTCCGCCACTTCTTCACCCATTAAAAAAACAGATGCATCACGGCGCATTTCCTCTGTCATTGCCTCACGTAAGGCTTCTCTAAACTGAATCTCTCTCATAAAAAATGTAAATCTTGTGGGATTAACAAGCGGGTACAAAATTAGGCAAAAAATAGTCCATTTTCACAAAATCGTGGTAATTTTGAGGAATCCATTGAAGAAAAAATACTATGTCAGTCGAAATCGCACCTATTTCAAATTCTTTGCCGGCTTTTTTAAGCCAAAATAACTATTTGCAAATTGCGGTTTTGGTTGACGAACATACTTCAAAGCATTGTCTTCCACTAATTCAAGCCTATTTACCGAAGGGAATTATCAGGATTCAAATCAAATCAGGCGAGAACAATAAACACCTGGGCACCTGCGAAAAGGTGTGGGAAGTGATGACAAAAGCGAATATGGATCGCCATGGCTTGTTAATTAATTTGGGCGGTGGGGTGATCGGTGATTTGGGCGGTTTTTGTGCCTCTACCTACAAACGCGGGATAGACTTTATTCAGATTCCTACGACCTTATTAGCGCAGGTGGATGCAAGTGTGGGCGGGAAATTAGGGGTAGACTTTCAGGGATTGAAGAACCACATTGGGGTGTTCAACTTGCCTAAATCGGTGTTAATTGATCCGAACTTTATTCAAACGCTACCTCAAGCACAAAAGCTTTCCGGATATGCCGAAATCATTAAGCATTGCCTGATTCGCGACGCAGAGAAATGGGAACAAATTAGTCATACCGATTTTGCGAATGTTGACTTTGCCGGACTTATTCAACATTCAGTTGACATTAAGAATGCGGTAGTTGCGGAAGATCCTACGGAGAAAGGACTGCGAAAGATCTTGAACTGGGGACATACGCTAGGCCATGCCGTGGAGACTTTCTTATTAGATCAAGGGAAACGTAAGATTTTGCACGGGGAAGCGATTGCGGTGGGGATGATTACGGAGGCTTTTTTGGCGTTTCAACGTGGATTGATTAGCGCGGAGGAATTAGGGGATATCGAAGTCTATTTGTTTGAGACGTATGGAAAGGTAACACTGAAGGCGTCAGAGATTCCTGCGATTATTGCGTTAACGCTTCAAGATAAGAAGAACAAAGGCGGGGAAGTGAGATTCTCGCTTTTAACGGGTATTGGGGATTGTGGCTATGATATTCCGGTTAGTAAATCGGAAATGAAGAAGGCGATTGAATACTATATCGGCTAATTTCTAGTTTATTATTCGATTACTTGCGGCACCTTGAAATAGGTTTCGTTTGTATCAGGGCCTAAAGCAAGGGCTTGGGCACGATCTAATGTTAATTCTGCTTCGTCCTCACGGAAATTATTTAAGGCAGGGGTCATGTGGACCAAAGGCTCCACGGACGATGTATCCACCGAATTGAGGGCTTCCATCCACACTAACACCTTGTTAATGGAATCT